>VBAU01000392.1 GCA_005883855.1 Bacteroidota bacterium | reverse complement strand
TTGTGGACGGAACCATGAACGGTATTGCCTGGACGACGGGAAAAATTTCAGTGATGATAAAAGGCGTTCAGTCAGGAAGAGTGCAGAGCTACGCAATATATTTTTTTGGTGGCATTGTAGTGTTGGTGATTGTGTTTTTGTATTTATGGAAATGATAGAACTCCGTGCCTGTGGCACTAAAAAGTAGACTATGAATCTTTCTTTGTTGATCATAATACCGCTTCTCACCTCCCTGGCCATTTTGCCGCTAAAAGGATTCAAACAGGTAAGAATTATCTCATTGATAGGCGCTGCACTTCAATTGGTTCTTGCATTTGCTTTGTTATATTTTTATTCTCAGTGATGTTGTTTGAGAGCAACTACGCCTGGTATGCTCCGCTTAACATCAACTATCATGTTGGGGTCGACGGAATTTCAATTGCGATGGTCTTGCTAACGGCATTCGTTGTCATAGCAGGAGTACTCGTTTCATGGAACGTAGCAACATTAAATAAGGAATTCTTCTTCCTATTGTTATTTCTCAGCGCCGGAGCTTATGGATTTTTTATTTCACTCGACCTGTTTACTTTGTTTTTCTTTTTAGAAGTAGCTGTCATCCCAAAATTCTTACTTATTGGAATATGGGGAAGCGGGAAAAAAGAGTACAGCGCAATGAAACTGGCGCTGATGTTAATGTCGGGATCTGCGTTGGTGTTTGTCGGGTTGCTTGGGCTATATTTCAACACTAACACCGGGAATGGACAGCACACATTCGATATTCTGCGGATCGCTCAAATGAATATCCCACTGTCGGTTCAGAAATTTTTCTTTCCATTCGCTTTTGTAGGCTTCGGAATTTTTGGAGCGTTATTCCCGTTTCACACCTGGGTACCCGATGGTCATTCATCAGCGCCAACCGCTGCTTCGATGTTCCTGGCAGGGATTTCAATGAAGCTAGGGGGTTACGGTTGTTTGCGCGTTGCTACATTCCTGATGCCAGCGGCTGCTCATCAATATTCCTGGATCATCATCGTTCTTGCATCGATCGCAATTTTGTACGGAGCCTTCGCCACGATGATGCAGACCGATCTGAAGTATATCAATGCATACTCTTCGGTTAGCCATTGTGGTTTTGTTCTTCTCGGCATTGGAATGCTCACTAAGACAGCTATTACCGGTGCGGTAATGCAAATGGTGTCGCATGGATTGATGACAGCTCTTTTCTTCGCTGGAATTGGTATGATCTACGACCGCACACACACGAGACAACTTGCCCAGTTGGGAGGTTTATTAAAAGTAATGCCGTTTATTGCTACCGTGTTTGTCATCGCGGGACTTTGTTCCCTCGGATTGCCTGGTCTCAGTGGATTTGTCGCAGAGGTAACGGTATTCATGGGTTCATGGCAAAATGCAGACAATTTTTACCGGATCGCTACAATCGTTGCGTGCGCTTCGATCGTTGTGACGGCCGTATACATTTTGAGAGCGGTGGGTAAAGCCATCATGGGCCCTCTGCCTATTACAGCCGATGGCTCTCCTCTGCTTTGGAGAGTAGTCGATGCAAAATGGAATGAGAGATGGGCTGCAGGTCTGTTGATCATTGGAATTGTGATCATCGGTGTCGCTCCATTTTGGTTAAACGACCTGATCAGCCCGGGAACAGAAACACTGATGAAAAATATTGGAAAAGTTGTCATGCTCAAATGATAAGTATGTTGAATGATTTTTTATACCTGATGAAGGCAGAATTGATGATCACGACCATCATCTTCATCATCCTTTTCCTGAAATTGTCAAACAGAGCATGGAAAACAGATGGCTTTTTGAATTTCATCAATGTTCTCCTCGTCATTAACCTTGCTGCAGGTTTTTTCAATATTCCAACGGGACACTTGTTTGGGGATATGTTCCGCACAAATGAATTGCTCACGCTGGAAAAAAATTTTTTGAACCTTGGCACCCTTATCATTTCCTTACAATCTTATCATTGGCTGAGGAATCATAAACATGTTGCCGAATTTTACATTCTCCTTTTGTCAACGTTGCTTGGCATGTTCTTTATGATCTCCAGCAGCAATCTCCTGATGTTTTATCTTGGATTGGAATTATCAACTATACCCCTGGCTGCTCTGTGCAATTTTGACCTGGACAAACGCCGCTCTTCAGAAGCTGCCTTTAAAATGATCATGTCTTCTGCATTCTCCTCGGGCTTGCTGTTGTTTGGTATTTCGTTGTTATATGGCTCAACAGGCACCCTGGACTTTTCAGAACTGTCTGCAGGACTAAATGGAAATCCTTTGCAGATTTTTTCCATTATATTATTAATAGCAGGTTTTGGATTTAAAATTTCGGCGGTTCCGTTTCATTTATGGACTGCCGATGTGTACGAGGGCTCACCCGTGGCAGTGACGTCTTACCTGTCTGTCATTTCCAAAGGTGCTGTTCTGTTCGTAATACTTTCCGTTTTTTACAACGTATTCAAACCGATCGCGAATAGCTGGTATAATATGATTTTTCTGATCTCTGTCGCAACGATGCTCATCGGAAATTTATTTGCGTTGCGACAACAGAACATGAAAAGATTTCTTGCATTTTCTTCCATAGCCCAGGTTGGCTTTATTTTAGTCGGGCTTACGGCACAGTCGGTGGAGGGAGGATCCTCAGTTATCTATTTTATTTTGATCTATATTTTCTCCAACCTTGGGGCCTTCGGCATTGTGTCAATAGTGAGCGCCATTACCGGTAAAGAAAATATGGACGATTACAAAGGTTTTTACAAGACCAACCCGGTTTTGACATGGGCACTGGCCATTTCCCTGTTTTCATTGGCGGGTGTGCCACCGATGGCGGGGTTTTTTGGAAAATTCTTTTTGCTTTTCGCGGGTGCGGGCAAAGGCAATTATTTGCTGATCGTCATTGCCGCATTAAACATGGTGGTTTCATTGTACTACTATTTAAAAGTGATCAAAGCCATGTTCATGGACGCAAATGACAACCCGATTGAAAAGATTCACAGCAACTGGCAACCAAAGATTGCTATGGCTATTTGTGTGGGAGGAATTCTAATAACAGGAATCGCAAGCGGAGCCTATAACTATATTTATTCTCTACTAAAATAGTTTCTATGGGACCTTTCGACAGAATTATATGGACAAAAAAAAGCAATACGCAACATGCTGTCATAATCACATTTAATTACGGGATTGAAGAACTTGATGACCTTTTTGAACTCGAGTCGAAACTTAGAAATGCAATTGAATTGAAACAGGTAGGCGAATACGACGGGCATGAGATAGCAATGGATTCTTCTGACGGCACTCTCTATATGTATGGGCCAAATGCCGAAACGTTGTTTAAATGCATAAAGCCCATTTTGGATGAGACTGAATTTATGCGAGGGGCAATCGCTCATCTTCGATTCGGTCCTCCGTCCCATGATGTAAAAGAAATTGAAATAGAACTTTAATTATGGCAATCAACAAGAATCATGAATTTGAAGAGCTGAATGGAATAAAATGTGCCATTGTAGAAAAAAATGCTACAGCCGAACGTGTTGCCTTCCTGAAGCCATTACTCGAGTTCAATCAATATACAGTTGTTGTCGTCACATCCCCACCTCCGAAAGCTGCGCCTGCGCCAAAACCTGCAGCAGCGACAGACGCAAGCACGGAACCTCTCCCGATAGCTATCGGGACTCAGACTGAACCTTCTGCGGTCGCTGAAGGTTTGCCGCAGGCGAAGCAACCTCCGCCTCCT
>VBAU01000391.1 GCA_005883855.1 Bacteroidota bacterium | reverse complement strand
TATTCCTTTTCAGTCCTTAAGAAATTCCCGTGCTCATCAAAAACTACATCTTTATGATTTACTTCAGCTTCATAGGAAACTTTCCCTTTGGCGTCTGTAACTAAGGCGGCTTCATTTATCGCAGAACCTTTATAATGAGTTTTTACATAGCTAAGCGCAGAAGCAGGCAACTGTTTCACCGAAATAGCCATTGCAATTTCAATGAACTGTCCTGACGGAGCAAATAAGGCAGAACTGTCCTCACGGGATTTACCACCCCAATTCGCTTCGTAATTTCCTTTTTCTGTTTCCCATTTGACTCCTTTCACTTCCGGATACTTTTGAACAAATGCTGCTTTTACGGCCTTAGGAACAGTAATCTTATCCTGAGCAAATACAATACTTGTAAATAAACAGCCTGTTAATACGGCGATCAAAAACTTTTTCATAGTCTTTCTCGTTTTAATGGTTATAAATAATAACACAAAGCTCATAGGATAATCTGTAGCAAATTTGAATTTTGAAAACGAAAAGAAAAGATTAACAAAAGGACAGGTAAATGTAGAGACTCTCTTAACAACTAAATAGAAATTACCATGTGATTTTGTAATCAACCATTAATACATTCTTTGTTCTTTCTCAAAATCGAGTAACGTATAAATATTCCCGAAGGCATTTAAGACACGGGCTGAAAACAAAAACAATATTTCTCTGGGTGAATTTCAGCATATGGTCATTCCGTTGAATCAGAGTTTTAGAGAAATTCATGAAATGATTGACCTAAAATGATTTCCCGGAAACGTTATCGTGGACATGTTCTGAGGAAGTGACCGAGAAAATAATCCAAAAGTCTCTTACCTGTTAGATAATTGTTTGATACATTTTTTGTTAAGTATGCATCCAAGTGCGATTTGAAGTAAACACTGCTGTCACCATATAAAAGATAAAAAGTGGTGCAATCATTGCCATACCTAAAAAAACGCTCACCTATGAACAAATATGTGGCAATGATTCTCGTGATGGCTTCTTTCACAGAAGCAAGCTGGGCACAGAAAACCGATACTCTAATCAAAAAACTGGATAGTTTAAAACAGACCCACCAGGACAGTGCATCGGGCAGAAAGATCAATGTGAATCCTAGTGCTTACAATGAGCACACTAAGATGACCGCTCGAACTTATTTTATTTTGCTGGGAACTGATTTTACCCAAGAAGTGACGGGGCCTTTTCATTCGTCCACAAAGACCTGGATAAAGGTAGGTGGGTTTGCACTTCTCGAAGGTGGCTTGTTCCTTGTGGATCAACCAATCCAGGAATTTGCCACCGATTTAATGAGCCGAAATCCACATTTAAAAGGGATTTCACATTATGTGACCCAGTTTGGAGCAGCTTATGAAATATATACACTGGCCGCCTTGGGTGTTTATGGCTGGGTCTTTAAAAACGAAAAGATGAAGACCACGACGCTTCTGGCTACTCAATCATATATTGTTGCAGGCGCAGTGCAGGGCCTCACCAAGTTTCTCACAGGCCGACAGCGGCCCAATTACGTGGAAAGTGAATCGGACCCCCGGCCTATATTTCGAGGTCCGAGTTTTTCCTTGCAGCATGGAAGCACGTCATTTCCTTCAGGCCACACAACGGCGGCTTTTGCTGCAGCCACCGTCTTTGCCCGAGAGTACAAAGACCATTTGTGGGTGCCGATATTATCTTACAGTGCTGCTACCCTTATTGGTTTAAGTCGTATCACGGAAAACGCGCACTGGGCCAGTGACGTTTTTGCAGGCGCAGCGCTAGGATATGTCACCGGGCTTCAAGTGGTGCGCAATTATCATCGCTATGCCTATTTGAAAAATCACAAAACGCCAGTAAAAAGTGTTTCATTCGATGTACAGTTCAATTATGATCATATAGAGCCGGCGTTGGTGGTGGTGTTCCGTTAGTATGGTTGACCGTGCACTGATTCTATTGGAATTAGTGGTTCTGGAGAAATTGATAACACAATTACTAGCTAATACTTTTGTCCTGCGGTCGTACTTCTGCTACTTGGTTGAAACCAGTTTAAATTTTTGAACTTTTTGCCTAGAATGTTTTACGCCATTGTTGGTGTTCGAAATTGGGATTGCCTCGATACGGGGCCAATACACCAACAACAGCACAGAGTTAATCCCGATATAGGTCAGAAATCCCCAGTTATCAATTCCTGTTTTATGTCAAAAGATGGCGATTACTACTTTGCATCAATTAATGTTCTCCCACCATCTTTCAAATTTCATTGGGCCATTTAAATCCACTTCTTCTCCAATCATTGGATGAATTAAAGACATATTCTTTTTCGATGCTTCAGCAGTAACCCTTTTGATAGAATCATCCCAGTCATTTAGTGACAAAGAAAATTTTGCCCAATGCACCGGTAATATTTTCTTTGCTCTTAAATCGAGACCTGCCTGCACTGTCTCTTCAGGCATCATGTGTAGGTACTTCCAATATGCATTGTACTGGCCACATTCTAAAATGGCAAGGTCAAAGGGGCCATATTTATTACCTATTTCAGCAAAATGTGTGTCGTAGCCGCTGTCCCCACCCAAAAACAGTTTTGTAGATGGGGTTTGCAAAATAAATGACAGCCAAAGAGATCGATTTCTTTTAAATGTTCTTCCCGAAAAATGTCTGGCTGACGTAGTATTTATTATGAAGCCATTATCTAAAATTACCTCCTGATCCCAATCTCTCTCAATGATCTTTTTTTTGTCATAATTCCAAAATTCCAGGTGCGCCCCCGTGCCAAGACTTGTGATCACCTGTTTAATGTTTGATTTAAGTTTGACCACAGTTTTATAATCCAAATGATCCCAATGGTCGTGCGTTATAAACAAATAGTCTATCTCAGGAAGATCATCTGTTGTATAAACGTCACTTCCAGGGTAACTCTTTGTCATGGCTGGAAGAGGAGAAGCGTTACCACTAAAAACCGGGTCAACTAATATCTTCTTTCCATCAACCTGAATAAAATAAGATGAATGCCCAAACCAAACCAGGCAATTCTTATAAGGATTTAAATTTAATAGG
>VBAU01000390.1 GCA_005883855.1 Bacteroidota bacterium | reverse complement strand
GAGATCCTTCTTCAGCCTGGTCCCGTATCCAATAACCACAACTTCATTAAGTGATGAAGCAGCGCCGACCAATGATACATTCATTGAATTGCTTCCAGGAATAGGCACTTGCAAAGTTGTAAAACCCACTGAGGAAAAAATAAGTGCATCAACAGTGGCAGGTACTGTTAACCTGAAAGCCCCATCATTACTTGTTTGTGTAGCTACTCGGGTGCCTCTTCCCGTTACTGTGATGCCCGCCAGTCCATTACCTGTGGAATCAGTTACTCTACCTGTTACTACACGATCTTGAGCAAACGCAAACTGCGATAAAAGCAGCATACTAGCCAAGACAATCGACTGAAGCAGTTTTCTGCATGACATAAGCAATCATTAAGCGTTTTGATTAAATCAATTTTCCAGAAACAATGTGTATCAAACACACAATGTTATAGATTTTTTAAGAAACTCCAAAAATTTAATTTTACCTGCCAAATCCCTGCAGAGAATTATCTCTCGTCAAACAAAATCTCCTCGATAATGTAAGATCTTTAAGTCAGTTTTTTGAGCCTTTCCCCATCTATTTAGCGTCTAGCTCGGTCACTTTGATTTGCCCGCAGAAGACTCTCGGCAAATCAACAATGGATCCAGTACTACCTTCTGTTTTGTCTCGTGATTTGTTCCTCTCTTATCAATGATGTTTAATAAAAGCTTTAAAGCAGACTTTCCCATTTGTATGGTCTGTTGATCTACGGTGGACAGCGTGGGCGTAATGTGCTCTCCAAATAATTCATTGGCGAAGCCTATCACTCCAAACTGCCTGGGAATTCGAATCCCTTTTTCTTTTAGTTCTTTGATTACTCCCAATGCGGTGAAATCCTCAGTAGCGAAAATGGCGTCGGGCGGATTTCGCATTGATAAAAAATGACGCGTGCCTTCCCTCCCGGATTCAATGGATACGTTGCCATTGTATATCAGTGTTTGATCGACCTTTCTTTTTTTTGCTTTCAGGGCGTCTTTATAGCCCTGCAATCTGTCGTAAAAATTTTTCAAGTGCAGGGGCCCCGAAATATGAGCAATGCGTTTGTAGCCTCGGGCAATCAAGTGTTCTGTTGCCATGAAAGCTCCACGGTAGTCATCAATCACAACTGAATCTATACCCAACTCATCCTTTACCCGATCAAAGAAAACAATGGGTATCCGTCGTGACCGGATTTGTTTGAAGTGAGAATAATCTTTGGTGTCCTTTGCAATGGAGACCAGGATTCCGTCAACTCTCGCCGACAAAAAGTTCTCGAGTCCCTTTTCTTCATAAGCCCGTTGCTCATTGGATTGAAAGAGCAAAACTCCATAGCCATGGGCGTTGGCAATGCTTTCAATGCCGTGTACTACAGATCCAAAAAAATTAATTTCCGCACTGGGAATTATGACTCCGATCAAATGAGTTTTACCCGATCGCAAAGAAGAGGCGACCCGGTCTCTTTTATAGTTTAGTTTTACAGCAGCCGCATGGACTGATCTTTTTGTTTTTTCGCTTATCCGGGGATGATTGCTTAATGCACGGGATACAGTGGCTGCAGTCGTGTTCACTTCCTTAGCAATGTCAGTTATGGTTGCTCTCAGCATTTTTGTGCAATCGTTTACACAAGTTAACTCCTTTTTTCGCCTTCAAAAAAAAATATTTTACGGCTGATGGTCCAAAAGTCAGGCTAGGTCTTTCATTGCCGCGTCGTTTGCTTTTCTTCTGCTTTGTTTTTTTCTTACCTGGGTTTTCGCCTTATAAAGCTTACCTGGCCTGTGAGGCACGTCATTCTCCATTTCATCCAGATCAATGAGCCAGTCTTTGTGGGCTATTTTTTTGCGGAAATTGCGGCGGTCGAGATCAACGCCTAATATTTCCTGGTAAAGATCCTGAAGTTCCCTCAACGAGAATTTCTCCGGCAATAAGTTAAATATTATTGGATGTTCCATCACCTGCTCACGCAAGCGTTCGAGGCTTGTATCGAGAATCCTTTTATGGTCAAATGCCAGCTTCCTGATGTCGTTTACCTTATGCCAGTGCAGTTCATTGTGAGTTAGCTTTAGCTTGTGATGTTTTATATTAATCAACGAATAGTACGCTGCGGTAATAACCCGTCCTGACGGATGACGTCCAAGCTCACCAAAGGTGTGCACCTGTTCGAGATATACGTCATCCATGCCCGTTCTTTCTTTCAACACCCGATAAGGTGCGCTCTCGAGATTCTCATCGGGGCGAACCAGATCACCTAACAAGGACCACAAGCCTATAAATTCCTCCAGGTCTGATTTAATAAGAAGAATCTTTAGCTCTTTGTTATCGTATCCAAAAATTACGCAGTCAACAGAAACACCAATATTGAAGTACTCAATATGACTGATTTTTTCTATCTCCGCAGTCTTAAGGGATTTAGGCATAAGCAATAGGGTTAATTAAAATATTTACTCTAAAATAATTTTTATAGTACCAGCTGCAGTTTTTGTACTGGCCTGCAAAAGGTACAATCCTGCAGGTAATTTCCCATTGTTTTCAAAATTTATTTTGTGATCGCCTTTCGTCAGGACTCCCGAATATACATCCATCAGTTTTTGTCCGGAGATATTTAGCAAATCAATTTCAACTTTTCCCGTTTCGGGAACAGTAACATCAATAACTGAACTTTTCAATACAGGATTGGGATACGATCTTATGGAAAAAGCGCCGCCAGCCACTCCTATAGAAAAAACCGGCGTGGCAATGTTGCTTACGACGTTCCTGTTCAGGTACACGTGATATTCTCCAGGCTGCAATGTTATACTTTGCGAAGCTCCAGTTGCGGTGATAGTACTTCCATCAATGTAGTCGTACCATGTTCCCGCATTTTGAAATGTAACATTAGCTGTTTGAGAAACGACATCAAAGTTTCCAATCACACAGATTTTTGAAGTATCCGTTGTTACTTCCAGCCACTTAAACCCGTTGCTGAGGTCGCGAATGATTTGATTTGTAATGAACACATCCTTGTATAAAGTATGAAAGCGCAGGCCGATCAGGGCAGCAAACACATCGTGTAAGCGTTTACGTTGAAGATCCTGGAGATAATCCCATTTGATCGGTTTAGGAGACAGACGGCAGTTATTATCGATAGTTCCGTTTTCACAACGATTAATGGAATAGTCGTAACCCAGTTCACCAAATTCCCAAAACATTT
>VBAU01000389.1:1393-4833 GCA_005883855.1 Bacteroidota bacterium | reverse complement strand
ACTCCTGGCGATAGTAGCGTTTACGATGATCGCATTAACGTTTGCGATGTGCAAACAAGTATACGAGCCGCCGGCGCAAGCTACGAATGTCCGGCTGCTCGTGGTAGAAGGTTTCATTAACGGTGGGCAGGGTCCAACAACGATTCTTTTATCCCGTACCGGCGATCTTCAAGATCAAGGAGTCAGGCCCGAATACGGTGCTCAGGTAAAGGTCGAAGGGGATGATGGCAGCGCTTTTCTTTTTGTCGATAGCTTGAACGGAAAATATAGGTATCCGCAACTTTTGCTCAACAACAATGTAAAGTATCGGTTGCACGTCACGACTTCCAATGGAAAAGAATATGCATCAGAGTACACACCAGTTAGGCATACACCAACAATTGATAGTGTGACGTGGCAAACGGAAGACAATGGAGTGCGACTTTATGTGAATACACACGATCCACAAAATCTCACCAGGTATTACCAATGGAAATATGATGAGACATGGGAAATTCATTCCGTTTACTACTCCTCATTAAAATATTTACGGGACGCGTCAAACCGGATAACAGCCTTGTTGTGGAGAGATCCTTTTCACCATGTGGACACTACTATCTATAAATGCTGGAGCTCGTTAAGTTCAACATCCATTATCCTGGGATCGTCAGAAAAGCTAAGTACCGACCGTATCTATCTTCCCGTTCACTTTATAGATCCCGGTTCTGAAAAACTCAGCGTATTATATAGCTTAAATCTCAAACAATACGCGTTGAGCCAGGATGCCTATTTGTTCATGCAGAAGATTAAAAAAAATACCGAGCAGGTAGGCACTTTGTTTGACCCCCAACCTTCGCAGATTTCTGGAAATTTCAAATGTCTAACCGATCCTAATGAGTCGGTCATTGGATTTGTTGAGGTAACCGAGGAGCAAACGAAAAGAATATTTATTTACAACAATCAGGTTCCTGGCTGGGGTTACGGCACGGCTTGCATACAGGCTGTAATTAACAACAACCTGGACGCCATGAATAAGGATGGCGGCGATCTCTACCCGACTGTTCCCCTAACACTGGGTCCCTTCGGAGAGGTGGTAACGTTTTATGCTGCGAACATGCAATCATGTATGGATTGCACAACACGAGGTGTTAATCGAAAACCTGCGTTCTGGCCATGAAAAGAACATTCTATTTTATTGTACTCTTTTTTACAGCAAGTGGTTGCAGGAAATTGTATGAGCCTCATGTTAATTCGCCTGCTTCCGGCTACCTTATAGTCGAGGGTTATATTAATACCGGCGTCGGACCGTCAACGATAACGCTTACCCGCACGACCAAACTTGTCGACACGGTTTCTATACGTTATGAGCATGATGCGCGGGTGTCGATTGAAAGCAGCACCAACGAAAGTTTCCCCTTGGCGGAAGTGGCTGACGGCCGCTATACTTCAGACGTCCTACATCTGAATCCCACTTCAAAATATCGGCTAAGAGTTGTTACGCAAAATGGAAAAGAATACCTGTCGGATTTCTCGCCGGCGAAATATACGCCGCTCATTGACAGCATTACCTGGCAAGTGGAACACGAAGGCGTACAGATTTTCGTGAATACCCATGACAACCAAAACAACACAAAATATTATCGATGGACGTACTCCGAAACGTGGGAATTCCATTCCCGGTTCCTAAAGACAATGGATTACATCACAGACCCGGTCACCGGTCAAGCTGTAGGTATAACGCAGCTGGGCTCTCCTGATACAACAGTTTATAAATGCTGGAGGACGCAAACATCAACGAACATAATTTTAGGTTCTTCCGAAAAGCTGACTACTGATAGAATTCATTTGCCAGTCCGTTACATACAACCACAAGCAGATGAATTGACCGTTCTTTACTATATCCACCTTAGACAAATTGCGTTAAGCCAGGATGCCTACCTTTTTTACCAAAGGTTGAAAAAAAATACAGAGGAACTTGGAACAATATTCGATCCGATGCCTTCAGAACTTCGTGGCAACATACACTGCGTCAATGATCCGGATGAATTAGTAATTGGTTTTGTTGAAGCGTCAGAGGAACAAGAGAAAGAGCGTTTCATTCGGAATAGCGAGTTACCGATGATCTGGTTATCTCAAATGCCGTGCGGCGAATTCGAAGTTAAAAATGTGCCGCCGTTGGACACCGCAGTCATGCCCACTCGCATCGGTACTTACGGAATGTATAACAGCATTGCTACATTTTATGCTGCAGACCGGTATTGTGTGAATTGTACGTTGCGCGGCACAAATAAGAAACCTGCATTTTGGCCTTAACTAGTTTTTAAATGATCACTCATATTTCAAAAATGGTTTTTAATTACAAAAATATCTTGCTGGTAATAGGCTTGGTGCTGTCATTTTTCTTTGTTGTTTGTCAACAACAACCAAGTGGTTTTGAAGCTGCTTTTAATCAATACATGAAAAACACGGTAAACGAAAAAATCTTTACACATACGGACAAAGATTTTTACCTGGCTGGCGGGATTCTCTGGTTCAAGCTATATGTCGTCAACGCAGATGACAATAAACCGATGGATGTAAGCAAAGTGGCCTACGTGGAGATTATCGACAAAAATCAAAAGCCAGTCTTGCAAGGCAAGATTGCATTGAAAGATGGAGCAGGCAATGGGTCGTTGTACTTACCGATAGCTCTCAATTCCGGCGTTTACCAAATCAGAGCCTATACCAACTGGATGAAAAATTTCAGTCACGATTTTTATTTTCACAAGCAAATCACGATTGTCAATTCATTAAGAAATCCGAATGCTGAGCTAAGTCAGTCGCGCAACTATGATGTGCAGTTTTTTCCTGAAGGTGGAAATCTCGTACAGGGTATATCCGGCAAGGTAGCATTTAGAATGGCCAATCAGTCAGGGCAAGGGGTGGATGGTAAAGGAGTCGTCGTTGACAATAACGGCGGTATTGTCGCTGAGTTCCAGGCGTTGAAATTCGGCATCGGCAGTTTTAGTTTTAAACCGGTTGGAGCAAATACCTACAAAGCGGTAATCAAGATCGGGGATACAACCATTACGCGGGAGCTGCCAAAGGCGACGGAGAAGGGATATGTACTCCAGGTAGATGCTGCTGGTGGATCTCAATTAGAGGTCAATGTCACCACCAATGTTTCGTCGGCACAAAATGTTTACTTGTTAATTCATACAAGGAACAGTGTAAAGCTAGTGGAGAAACTCACTCTCACGAATGGAACTGCAGAATTTGTCGTTGATAAAAATAAATTTGGTGATGGGGTTTCCCACATGACACTCTTTAATAGCGAAGGCGTTCCCGAGTGTGAGCGTTTATTTTTCCTACGGCCCAGGCAACAACTCGTCATTCAACCAGTGTTGAATGAACAGGAGCTATCTTCCCGTAAAAAGGTGCGTATTACAGTCAATTCAGCGGATGAATCGAAAGCGCCGGTT
>VBAU01000389.1:0-1287 GCA_005883855.1 Bacteroidota bacterium | reverse complement strand
GAAGTGGAGGAGGCGCTTGATAATCTCATGCTCACGCATGGGTGGAGAAGGTTTACGTGGCAAAACATTTTAAACGCGCCAAAGCCAGCTTACCATTTTGTGCCGGAGTACAAGGGGCATATTATTTATGGCAGTGTTACCAATAATAAGACTGGATTGCCGGCATCTGACGTTGTGGCCTATGTTTCGGTGCCTGGATCCCGCATACAATTATATTCCGCAAGAAGTGATTCATTGGGCAACGTTCGTTTTTATACACAAGATTTTTATGGCCCGAACGAAATCGTATTGCAGACCGAGAGCACCGGAGACACGACATATAAATTGCAAGTACTTAGTCCCTTTTCCGACAAGTTTTCATCCGAAAATTTTCCAACTTTACAGCTCGACGAAAAGGTAAAAAACTTGCTTTCCGATTACAATGTAGGCACACAAGTACAGAATAATTTTAGTGGAGAAAAATTAAAACATTTCTTTGCCCCTTTCATTGACACTGCTTCGTTTTTCGGTAAACCCGACGTGCAGTATCTCTTAGACAACTACACCCGCTTCTCCACTATGGAGGAAGTGCTCAGGGAATATGTATATGAAGTGCTTGTTCGAAGACAGAAAGACAATTTTCGTCTGATTGTGACAGATGCGGATAACAGGATATTTCTTGATGATCCGCTCACCCTCTTCAACGGCGTTCCTGTTTTTGATCCTAATAAGATCATAAGGTATGATCCGCTCAATGTCAAAAAAATCGAGGTTGTGAAACGAAAATATTTTTATGGTCCTTCGATATTTAATGGCATTGTGAACTTTGTAACATACTCTCCCGATCCTTCCATGTTGTCAGATCTGAGCCCGATGATCATGGAATATGAAGGCTTGCAATACCAACGTGAATTCTATTCACCGGCTTATGAGACGCCGGAGCAAATCTCAAGTCGGCTGCCAGATTTTAGAAATGTGCTGTACTGGTCGCCTAACGTGCAAACAGACGCGCAGGGCAAGACAGAAATTAATTTCTTTACCTCTGACCTGAAGGGAAGATATGTGGCGATACTACAAGGTATGGACGCTAACGGCCGGGTAGGCGAGAGATCCATATACTTCGAGGTAAAATGATTTTCCAAAGCTCGCGGAGGATTGCGTTCTGCAGAATGGTTTCAAAAGGAATCTATCAAAAGTTGACTTTCGCCCGCGCCGTAATCAAAATCGCAATTAGGCCAAGGAAAGTTAGGCTCCGCAACGTCGCGGACTAACAATGCAGGAACAGGAGTAATAGGAATAGGTGCGTAA
>VBAU01000388.1 GCA_005883855.1 Bacteroidota bacterium | reverse complement strand
ACGGCAATAACTAGGAATCCAATGATAGGATCTTGTTGCTTGTATGCTGTGCGTTGAGTTTGATACCACGTTTGGCCGGTATTGGCTCTAACTCCTTGACTTGTGGCTAAAGGAAGGTCTTTTCTCGCACTCGACACCTTCAAACCTTACACAAACACATCATTCATTCATAACGCAAGGCATCTATTCAACATCTACGTGTTGAAAAAGGTAATTCCATACATCCTCCATGCTTACTGTGAGAATTGGGCCGATTGACTTCGGTTTAGTTGAGCAATGCCAGAAACGATTTCTCGCCGAGAAAAGCTTGATGCTCTTACTTTGGTGTCTACAGGACATACTAGAGACAGTGCAGCCCATCTAATGCATATTTCCAAGTCTACTATACAACGTGCAAAGAGGAAACAGAAGTTGTTCGGAGATATCGAAGGTGGGAAGAAAAAAAGAGGAAGGAGAGCGAAATTTACTCCTGAGATAATCAACGTATGCTCCCGTTTGCAACGAATGTAGATTGACAAGCTTACCAGGTTATTCTACAAATGATTATGAGACGTCCCGATTGTCAGTTAAAGGAGTATCTACAAGAAATCTACAATCGATACGAGATTACAGTCAGTAAAGGACGATTTAGCGATATTCTGAAGGATCTTGGAATAACATATAAAAAGGCACATTTCAGTACATTGTGATCTAATAATAGCTCGCAAAAGAAGCTGCACAGCGAGATGAAGAGCTTAGAGATGCCTGGATCAGAAAGGTTGCACAATGGAGCTCTGAACAAGTTGTTTTTCTTGACGAATCTGGCGTCAATTCCGGTTCGGGAGAACGCACGCATGGATGGGGACCGAAAGGTCGCATTATTCCATATCCTGTGCGCTTCCAGAACCGTGCCAACTTCAGTATACTTCCTGCAATGACTGTTGATGGTTATATTGCATGCCAAGTTTACTCTGGTGCCGTTAATGCTGATACATTTAACGCTTTTGTTGAGCACGAGCTCCTCCCTCTTTGTAACCCGTATCCAGGTCCAAACTCTATTATTGTTATGGATAACGCTTCGATTCACAGGAGTGACGTATGTTTTATCATAATACTTGACTCATTGTAGGATCTGAAAGCAATGATCGAAAATGCAGATGTAAAACTCGAATTTCTCCCTCCCTATTCCCCTGACTACAATCCTATCGAATACTCGTTCTCTGTTCTCAAAAAACACCTCAAAAGCCATGACTACTTGTCCAATATTGATGAAGGAGATGATATCGAGTTTGCAAATGCAATTATAGCGGCGGCAGGGAATGCTGTAACTGCAGAAATATCTAGAAATCAGTTTCGGCATTGTGGATTCAGACTATAATGAAGGCACCTGTAATGCTGCAGTCACGAGCGTACTATTCCTGCTGCATTTTAGCATACCACTTGTTGAAACTCTGAACCATGCGTTCTGCAATGCCGCTCTTAATTCCCTTTGCTTCATACCATTCAACTGGCTTTCCTCTCATGATATCGGGATGAATCTCATGATCACGGAGTTTTAAGTATGCTTCTTGAAACCCCGTTCCAGTGAATCTGAACTTGGTCTCGCAATGCGCAATGAATGCTTTCAATCCATCTCCATCGAACGCTGCCCACGACTCATGTTCAAGTAGAATTGGAGATGATATGAGAGGCTCTACACGTCGTCTAGTTGGTGTATGATTTGCTACGAACCCGGTCGGAGAATCATAATATCGATGATTAGATTGCAAAGACCGACGAGGGGAGTTGTTTGGCATGTGCACATGTATCGCAGGTGGGGTATAGTGTTGTGACCCGAGGGTCTCGTAAGGGCCAGAGCTTTTACGACGACGTGGATTAAGAATCGTATCCCATTCGAGGCTTCGAGGAGGATTATCGACGTCGACAAAGTGTGTTTTGTTTACAATTGCTGTAGCCCAATCGGACAAAGCTTTGGGATCTAATTCCGAATGCTCTGAAGCTGTAATTTCATCGTGTCGTTTGTAACAGAACTTGCCATGGTGAGTCGTACATCTCCATCGAGTTTGAAGGGCTTGAAATTCGAGTGTATGCGGATCACGCACTTGTGACGCTAATGCCTGCTTCTGTTGAGAGGTAACCGTCTATTATCAGTTCAGATGAATAACAGATGCCATACGACACGTTGAGAAGCAATAACAGACTCAATTTCGACATCAAAATCCTCTTTGGGAACGGTGATAAAGGCTCTGACAAGGAGTGTCATTTTTGAGGCTTTCGAATTGCGAATCGCATTCAACAACCCAGAATAATCCATTTCATCTGCAAAGTCCTTCCAAGTTAACTCCTTTCTCTTTGCTTCTTGTGCTTTCGTTACGTATGCTCGTTTGTACGATACATCGACTCCATCAGAATAAATAGACAGATGCCTTGGTAACTTTGGTTTGATGAAGCGAGCAAGTTGAAGTTGGAAGCTTTGAAACTCTTGATTGACATCGACTTCGAGGCTGCGTTCACCGGTCTCCTTTCCATTGATGATAAAGACGATAACAAGTTCGATTAAAGGCAAGGGAGGGGGCGAGGGCGTGACTTCTTCGATTTCAATGATTTCAAGCGAAGATTGTCCTTTTGGAGCATCATCATCTAAAATCGCACAAATAGAGGAGGAAGGCTCCATCTCAAAGTCAGGTGGGTAAACTTATATTAGTACAAATAAGATAAGACGCGTAGAACCTGTTTTGGGCGTGGCTTCCGTGTCTGCAGCAGACTTCTTTGCTGGTTTAGTGACTTTAGCGGGTGGTGAATTCTGTTTCGACTTCTTTTTAGCCGGTTTGACTGACTTAGAAACCGACTTTCGAGCGGCCTCTTGGCAGGCAGCTTGATTGACGCTGTCTCTTCGACTTGAGACCTTCTCAAAGGCGCATCCCTTGCTAAACGTGGACTTCTGGTCATGACGATGTGAAAAC
>VBAU01000418.1 GCA_005883855.1 Bacteroidota bacterium | reverse complement strand
AAGCTTTTTCGTCAAAAACCAATAAAGCCTTAATTCTCAACGAATAATGGGTGCCAACACTCGTGGCAGCCTCGTACAGCCTCGTAAGAGAAATGCCAGTCTCAAACAACGCGAAAGTCAGCGAAAAATCGCGAAGGCTGCACCTAAACGCGTCACCTCAAAGAAATTTATCCACCCCAACGATATAAACAAAGAAGTCACCCCAGAAGAAGTAGAAGACGAGCCACCTGTTGTTCAACCTCTCGAAGACCTCTCAAACCATAAGTACACTCTCTCCTGGCAGCTTATGCTTGGGTCAGTGGAAGTTGCAGCCGATTCGGACATTTACAAACTCGGACAATTCAATTATCGAGAGTTCAACACCGACGCGATTAAAAAGATTACCAAGGCAGCTACAAAAGCCAAAGTTGATTTTGAATATGTCAGTGGGGGTGGAGCGCTTGGGGCAAAGGGTATTTCAAAGGCGTTGGAACTCCCTTTGACAGTTAATGATGAAGAAGGGTGGAAAAAAGCGGAAAGCTTTGTAGAGAAATCTATGCGTGAAAAACAGAAGGGAATCCTTGTACGATTGGTTCTCAAGTATGCCAAGAAGTGTACCGATGATGCTTCAGACTCTGATGAAGAAAAACCGGACAAATACAAAGGGAAGAAGGTACATCTTCATCTTTTATGAAATTAATTTTAGAATACGACCACAGCCAAACTTCGTGAAGCTCTTCGTCAACAAAAGCTCCTCGAAAATACACATGTCAACAGTCTCATAACATCGCTCAAGTGTAATCGAAATGCATGTCCTAATGGCTCCAATTATTGCTATGAGATTGACGGCATCCATCTTAAAGTCACCGCCCCTCACATGAAAACGTGGAGTATGTCGATTAATGACGGCAAGGCAGAGCTCGAAGTACCTCCAGATGGTCTTATTGCAACACTTATGCCTGCAAAAGCCGGCACATTCAACCCTTTGCGGCCTGCAGGCGCTGCAAAGAACGAAAAATCAAATTCTTCCGCAGAATCAACGTTCCCAACTGTTGCGACACCTGTACACCCAATGCATCCGTATCCTCCATATCCTGGACTACCTCCATACTATTACAATCCTTATACACCTCCTCTACCTCCAATTCAACCATCTTTGCCAGCTACACCTGGTCCAATCCCCCATCCGACGGATTTCAGCGATTCTTTTGCAGAGGGGCATGATCCAGTTGAAAGACTAATTGCATATGTCGACTGGCTTGTTTCAAAGTCTCCAATGCAGGCACCTGCATTAATTCGTGCAAAACAAAGCTTGTTGGAAGAAGGACACACGTTTAAAACGATCGAAAAGTTGTCAGATGCTGATTTCGATAAAATGGGGATTAAATCTGGTACAGGGATGCAGTTGAGGGATTATATCGAACTTTTCAAGAGAAAGATGTTGAACTATGTCTAATCATGGATTGAACAAAGGCTGGGCTCACTTGGGGCTATTTCGGGGGTATTACTAGTCTATATTTAACGCTGCATTGGGATTTGACATGAACGAAAATGATTTCCGGGTTTGTTGTGCATATGATCCAATGCAGCTTCCAAAAATCCTTCAAATGACTCATATCCATCTGCAAGTAGGTAGTTCTTCTTCATCCAAGCCTTCAGTTCAGCAAAAGCTTCTTCGATTGGATTAAAATCAGGTGAATACGGCGGTAAGTATTCTAAGCGCACTCCAGCCTCTTCACACATCGCCACAAGTTCCTAGCATTATTAGAAGGCACTAGTGGAGCTGCCTGTACCTCTGAGTGATGGATCTTGGCATTATCCATGACAATAACCGATCGTACACCCGGGTAAGGATTGCAAAATGGCAAAACTTTGTTGCGGACGAAATCATTGAATAATTGCTTGTCGTATGAGCCTTGAATGGTCTCCCAAGTGAAGAAACCATCAATAGTGTAGACAGGAAGGATAGACCACCGTTCTGTACGCTTTATGCTTTGATAAACATAAGGTGTTGACCCCACAGGCGACCAGCCGTATTTTCGATCTGAAGTACGTTCATTTGCAGCCGATTCATCAAGAAACAGCAGTTGGTCCGCATTCCAGTCGACAAGCTTCCTCACCCAAGCATCCCTAAGTACTTCATCTCGCTCAGCAGCGCGTTTTTGTGCCTACTCGTCAACTCTTTCTCAACCGACTGGAAAGGGGGCTTTTGCATTACTAGCGTGACCATACCAGCTTCTTGGACCATTTGTTTTTGTGGATAACACGTCGAATAGTACTCTCAGAGACCATTATGCCATATTCATCCCAAATGAAATATATCATTTCATCAACATATCCAGTACATCGATGATTTAGGAATTCGAGAAGTCCCTAAAATTAGAATATTCGGATTGACATGAAAAAACGATACCTGTTCCATTTCAGCGGTCAAGTTTGGTTTACGACCTTGCTGATCAGCCTTTGGCCGTTTGACTGAGCCATAATGAAGGAGATTGTGCAAGATTCGACGGACTTGACGTTCAGAGCATTTAACTTCCGCCGCGATTGTGTCATGTGTCATATTAAGCTCCAGCATTACTTTGACGGCGTTGGACTTGCTCTGGGATAGTGCATGAGGCATATCTACAAGATTAGAACGCGAAACGGGATGGATTGACCTTCTTTGAGGCACAATCGATGAAAAAGTGGTTTTTGACGAAAAAAGCTTGGTGGTCTCGGAAAAAGTAGTTTAGGACCAAAGT
>VBAU01000417.1 GCA_005883855.1 Bacteroidota bacterium | reverse complement strand
GTGTGACTGCTTTTCTTTGCTATTTTAGTTTAGTCTACGTTTAGTTTTTCTCTTCAGCTAGCAACACGTCCATATTATTCCAATCCTGCTTATACTTCCACCGCTATCTACCTACCGCCCCTGACACTCAGCAACATTGGATATAGTACAGTTCCAATCGAAACTTTAGGCCAAACTTGCTTTTTTCTTCGTCAACACAGATTTCTCGTCAAAAACAACTTTTCATCGATTGTGCTCCGATCGAGGCTAACCCATCCGGTTTCGCGTCCTGATCTTGTAGATATGCCTCGTGCACTATCCCAGAACAAGTCTCAGCTCGTTAAAACTTTGCTTGACCTTGATTTGCCTCATGATGCGATCGCGACGAGTGCGAAGTGCAGTGAACGTTCAGTGCGCCGTATATCCTACAATCTCGAACACTATGCCTCGACAACGCGTCCCAAGGCTGCAAAGCAAGGTCGGCCATCAAATTTGACGGATGAAATGGAACAGGTACTTTGTTATTCACTCCAATTTAAGCATACTAATTTTAGGGCCTTCTCGAATTTTTAGAACATCGATGTACCGGATATCTTGACGAGATGGTGTATTTCATTTGGGACGAGTATGGGGTTATGACATCTACCTCTTCTATTCAACGCATTCTTAAAAAACACCATTGGAGCAAAAAGAAGGTATCTATCGCGTTAGTAACGGAAAATCGCACGTTTTGATTTCTTGAAGAATGACTGACATCTAGGCACAAAAACGCGCTAGAGAAAGAGATGAAGTACTCAGGGATGCTTGGGTGGCTACGCTTGCCGAGTTTGAAGCAGAGCAACTGATGTTTCTTGATGAATCTGCTGCAAATGAGCGAACTGCGGATCGAAAATATGGCTGGGCACCAATTGGCACAACTCCTCATCTTTATCAAAGTCTCAACCGCTCAGAACGATGGTCAATTCTTCCGGTTTACACTATTGATGGTTTCCTCACTTGGGAGATCATGCAAGCGGGGTTTGACAAGCAATCATTCAATGATTTTGTGCGTCATCAGGTCCTCCCATTCTGCAACCCTTTTCCGGGTATACGATCGATTTTAGTGATGGATAATTGCAAGATTCATCATTCAGAGGTACACAGCATTCAATCGGTGTCTGCGACTAATATTAGGAGCTCAATGAAATGTGTGAAGAGGCTGAAGTGCGATTAGAATATCTTCCGCCGTATTCACCGGACTATAACCCAATCGAGGAAGCATTCGCCGAGTTAAAGGCATGGATGAAGAAGAACTACATTCTAGCGGATTCATTTGAGTCTTTGAAAGGATTCCTGGAGCTTGGCTTGACGCATATGAGCTTGAAAGCTGGCAAACATTTCCGTTCGGCTGGGATCAATATTTAAAATTAAAGTTTTACTAAAAGTACCTCCAGAATAGCTTTCTTCGTTTCGTTAATCAATAATCAAGCATGGTTCAACGTCTTCCTCTTAAATAGATCAATGTATGCCTTCAGTTGTGCTGCTGTACCCGATTTAATCCCCATTTTCTCAAAATCACCGTCAGACAACTTTTCAAGTGTTTTAAACGTGTGTCCTTCTTCCATCAATGTTTCTTGTGCACGGAGAAATGCAGGAGCCTGCATTGGAGACCTAGAACTTAACCAGGCGATGTACTCGATCAATTTCTCGAGGGGATCGGCTTCTTCCGCAAAAGAATCACTAAATAGCACCGGGTTGGCGATTGGTGCAGGTACATGCGGCAAAGGCGCGTGAAATTGAAGAGGTGGGGGTGTAAAAGGATTGTAGTAATGCGGTGGCAACTGTGGATATTGCGAATATGGGTACATTGGGTGTGGAGGCGGCACAGATGTTGCAATGTCTGAAAAAGTTGATTCTGATGACGAATTTGATTTGCCGCTCTTGGAGCTGCCCCCAGATCGAAGAGGGTTGAATGTACCATTTTTAGAGACTAATAGTGTTGCAATAAGACCATCTGGAGGGGTTTCGAGGTCTGCTTTGCCGTCATTCATCGACATACTCCAGGTTTTGAAATGTGCGGACGCGATCTTGAGATGAACGCCATCTAACTCGTAGCAATAATCATTGGCATTGGGACAGCCTGAACGCTTGCATTTATACAAGGGAACAAGAGTCGAAACGTGCTGGCCGTCGAGCATACTTTGTTTGCGGTGAAGTTCGCGTAATTTCTGTGTAGTTGACAACTGGGATTTTAATTTGCAAAAGATGAAGATGTACCTTTTTCCCTTTGTTATTCGTTGTTATTTCTTCATCAGACCCTGAATCATCGTCCGGACACTTCTTGGCATACTTAAAAACCAAACGCATGACAAGATTCTTCTTCTTTTCACGCATCAAGTCTTCCACAAAACTCTCCGCTTTGATCCACCCTTCCTCATCGTCCACCTTCAATCGGAGCTCAGATGCCTTTGACATACCCTTCCCCCCCAGCGTCCCACTGGCACTAACATATTCAAAGTCAATTTTCGCCTTTATAGCAGCCTGTGCAACCTTTTTGATCCCGTCAGCCATGAACTCTCGATAGTTGAATTCGCCGAGGTGGTACTTTATTGAATCGGCTGCAGCTTCAGTTGACCCAAGCATAAACGCCCAAGACAGAGTGAACTTGTGTTGGGAAAGGTCTGCAAGAGGTGGAATGGCAGGTGGCGCGTCTTCTGAGGATTCTGAACTGGGTTCATTGGACATATCGCGAGGGTGGATAAATTTCCTCGCGCTGACAAGTTTGGGTACAGTTTTCGCTTTTTTTGGCCGTTTGAACTGGTTGTCGCGTGCTTTCTCATTGGCTTTACGTTTGCGAGGCTCTGAAGCCTTGTTGCGAGTGTTGACGCCCATTGTTCGGTGAGAATTCAGGCTTTATTGGTTTTTGACGAGAAATCTGTGTTGACGAAGAAAAAAGCAAGTTTGGCCTAAAGTTTCGATTGGAACTGTAAATCAAACATCAATTTCTGAAAAAATTTATTGACCTAGATATAAGCAGTCAAAAAGTGTTTTTTAAGCTGTAAAAGAGCCTCTATCTGAATACTTTTTGTCTGGAATTGTAGGATATATGAAAACTTTTCAATTTTTCCTTCAAATGTTAATAGTTAATGCAATACAAGTTCCCTTCACTCATGGCTAGCAGCAAGTCAAACTACAATTTGAACCTCCCTTAGCTACTAGATAACAAAATGACCGTTATGTTATTTATTTGCCTTCTTTTCTCCTTTTTATTGCCCGTCGTCAACCAGAGAAAGCAAAAAGCAAAAGGATTTGGGGTGCTAATAAAGGTAAAGATAGAGCGAAATATATTTTTCATTGTGGTAACTGTAAAAAACTCAGGCATTCTTAAAACCTGATCAGTCCCTCCAGTAGATATATGAGCAATGGGTTTTGGATAATATTTACATTAGTTAATATTGGCTTGATAATTTTTTGGGATAATTTCTGGATTGCCATTGTAATTTGG
>VBAU01000416.1 GCA_005883855.1 Bacteroidota bacterium | reverse complement strand
TGCGGACACAGTCCTGAAAGTTGAGAAAGAATTATCAGCACAGTTTTCTCCTGATCAAAAATTTTCGTTTGAGGATCGTAATGGACTCGTCGTTCGCCAATACTCCTCTTCTTTTACTAAGGCTTACGATGCGAAATTAAAAGGTATGGTAGAAAGAAGAATGCGCATGGCCATATTTGCGGTTGCGTCCTTCTGGTACACCGCCTGGGTGAACGCGGGCGAACCTGACCTCGCCACGCTCTCTCAAAAAGAATTTACACAGGAGGAAATGAAAGAGTTCGAAACACTTAATGATGCGTGGAGGAACGCCGGAAACAAAGAACACGAGTAGGAGATGATAGATGATAAATGATGGATGATGGTGAATACAGCACAAGCTCGCTCCAACTATCATCTTTCAACTATCATCTATCACCCAACGTCCTATCTTTGCAGTTTTACAAAACTTTAAATGTTACAATCCGCAAAGACTGTGATCCATAATTTCAATGCCGGTCCTTCGATCCTTCCGAAGGAAGTTTTTGAAGAAGCCAGCAGGGCTATCCTTGATTTCAACAATACGGGTTTGTCCATCCTGGAAATTGGCCATCGCACTTCACTGTTCCAGGATGTAATGGATGAGGCCAGGAGCTTGACAAAGGAGTTGATGAACCTGGGTGTTGATCATGAAGTACTGTTTTTACACGGCGGTGCTACGACTCAGTTTATGCAGGTACCCATGAACCTGCTTGATGAAAATGAAATTGCATCCTACACGGATACGGGTGTGTGGGCCGCGAAAGCTATCAAAGAGGCGAAATTGTTTGGACATGTAGACATTGTTTGCAGTGGCAAAGAATCCAACTATCGATCCCTGCCAAAACAAATCAGCGCAACGGCCACTTCTAAATATCTGCACATAACGACTAACAACACGATTTATGGCACGCAGTGGCAGGACCTTTCGATTTTTTATGAGACAGGTATACCACTGGTTGCGGATATGAGCAGTGATATTCTAAGCCGCCAGATTGATTTTTCAAAATTTAGCCTGATTTATGGCGGTGCTCAGAAAAATGTCGGAGCTGCTGGTGTAAACCTGGTGGTGGTAAATAAAAGTATCCTGGGAAAAATTAATCGTGTGATCCCAACCATTATGGATTACCGCAATCACATTGAAGCCGGATCCCTATTAAATACTCCACCTGTTTTTGCTGTCTATGTCTGCATGCTCACTCTTCGCTGGCTAAAAAAACTAGGCGGCGTGGCAGCCATAGAAGCAAGGAACAATGCAAAGACGAGGCTGTTTTATGAGACACTCGACAGCTTGCCCATGTTCAAAGGACTTGTTGCCAAAGAAGATCGCAGCAAGATGAACGCGGTGTTTGCCATCGATGATCCCCAACTCGAAAAGGAATTCCTGGAGTTGTGCAAAGGCGAAGGAATGATAGGCGTCAAGGGTCACCGGCTGTCAGGTGGATTCAGAATATCCATGTACAACGCATTGCCCATTGAAAGTGTAAAGGCGCTGTCAGACCTGATGAAATATTTTGCGTCCAGGCGTGGATGAGTTCAATTCAATGTTCATAATCAATGGCAATCATAAAACCGTTCAAGGGGCTAAGGCCAAAACCTGATTTAGCGGAACAAGTGGCATCCAGGCCTTATGATGTTTTAAGCAGTGAAGAAGCCAGAGTTGAAGCCAAAGACAATCCTTACTCTTTTCTGCACATCACAAAATCTGAAATCGACCTGCCTGGCGGTGTGGATGTTCATAGCGACGTCGTTTACCAAAAAGCGAAGGAAAATTTTGATCGGTTTATTGGAGAGGGAATTTTATTTGAAGAAGACAAGCCCTGCTATTATATATATGAGCTGACTATGGATGGGAAAGGCCAAACTGGCCTGGTTTGCCTTTCCTCGGTTGAGGATTATGTCAACGATGTAATTAAAAAACACGAATTCACACGGCCGGAAAAAGAAAAGGACAGAATTGATCATATGCTGGCAATAAGGGCGCAAACAGGAAACGTGTTTCTTGCCTACCGTGACGTTGAACAACTCAATAAAATCATTGCAGAATGGAAGGCTCAACACAAACCTGTCTATGACTTTATAGCGGTGGATGAGATTCGACACGCCATTTGGAGGATCAACCAGGAACCAATCATTGATTCAATTAGTGAAATACTTCAAAGTAAAGTTCCGGTTACTTATATTGCCGATGGGCATCACCGGGCCGCGTCTGCTGCAAAGGTGAGTCAGCAACTGCCCTCAAGTAAAAGTGCTAAATATTTTTTGACGACTATTTTTCCTGCAAGTGAATTAAAGATCCTCGACTATAATCGCGTGGTAAAGGATTTGAATGGTTTGTCAGTAGATGATTTTTTGAAGAAAGTAGAAATCGATTTTGCAATACAAAAGACAGCAAAACCTTTCGCGCCAAAAAAAACGCATCAGTTCGGATTGTACCTGGAAAAGCAATGGTATATTCTTACGTCAAGGGGAGCAACCATTCCGAATGATCCTGTTGGAATCCTGGATGTAAGTATCCTTTCGAATGACGTCCTTGATAAGCTACTCGGGATAAAGGATCAGCGGACAGATAAGCGAATTGATTTTGTAGGAGGCATACGCGGGCTGTCGGAACTGGAGAAAAGAGTGAACAGTGGCGAAATGCGGGCCGCATTTAGCTTACACCCGGTAAGCATTCAGCAGTTGTTTGATATCGCCGATAGCGGAAAGACAATGCCGCCTAAGTCAACCTGGTTTGAGCCAAAATTGAGAGATGGCCTGTTGACCCATACCTTTGACTAGTAGCAGTTGTAAAGGAAATTGTTAATCTGTTTTCGTTTGCCTTTACCTGTGATGATTTAGTTTAATTTGCGGGGACGCAATCAAGGGAATTTTTTTGAATGCTGAATTCCAGTATTTGTTTTGACATCGCCAGAGGCGATAAAAAATGATTGAGCGAGGCGAGGACACCTCGCTCAACGAGATCACAACATCGCCAGAGCTGATAAAATAATTAGGCGAGCCGAGGACGGCCTCAGTCAGCGAGTCACAGAGATTGTATTTTAAAAAAAGGGCAGATGAAAAAATATTCATTAATCTTTTGGAGCTTTCTTTTTATTGGCTTGTGTACATATGCTCAAACCGAGGATGCAAAGACATTGCATGAAAATGCAAAAACGTTTATGCGCCAGGGTGATTTCAATAACGCCATTGTAATTCTTACCCGCGCCCTGCAGATGGACAAAAACAATATCGAGATGCAAAAGGACCTGGCCATGTCCTATTATT
>VBAU01000415.1 GCA_005883855.1 Bacteroidota bacterium | reverse complement strand
CGGATATCCGTCTGAGGCGTCTCCAACCAGCGCTTTGTAATCTACAAATTGCGACGGCTTAATGCCAAATTTTTCTTCCACTTGCTGCGGATCATACAAGGTAAATTTTGTAATTCCCACAATCGGTATTAATACTTTTGTATGATCATTTACTAATTGCAAAAGATCCCGATCACCGGAAAGAATAATTGTTTCCAGATTTTTCACTTGATACGCAATCGTGCCAATCAAGTCATCGGCTTCGTATCCATCAATTTCAAAAATCGGAATGCCAACCAATTCCAACGCTTCATGCAACAACGTAATCTGACCAGATAATCCATCTGCCATTTGCGGACGATGCGCTTGATACCCGGCATATAACAATTTGCGAAAAGTCGGCGCTGGTCTGTCAAATGTCACAACTAAATAATCAGGCTTCACTTCTTCCAGCATTTTTATTAACATGGCAAAAAATCCATACACAGCCCCAATTAATTTTCCATCACCACGGGTTAACGGCGGATACGCATGAAACGCACGGTGAACAATAGCGTTTCCATCAATAATGAGAAGTTTTTTCATAATAAGGGAAAGGCGAGGGAATGGAAATTTTTTTCTTAAGCGTTCGCGTATTCAAGCTGATGAACGGAAAACGTTAACCGCATAGCGTAGAAAAAAATTTTCGTTCCTGAGCCTTTTAGCTTTTATTACACTGTCTTTCCCAAAAACGGAGAATCTTTTTTTTCTTTCGCGCCAATGAGCGTAGCGAATTCTTCTGACTCGAGTGTTTCTTTTTTCAATAATTCTTCCGCAAGTTTGTGTAATTTATCACTTACTGCTTTCTCTTTTAAAATATCAGCAGCAATTGCATATGCTTCATCAACAATCCGTTTTACTTCTGTATCAACTTTTGATTGCATTTCCGGAGAAAGTGTTCGCTGTTCATACACAGTTCTTTTGTCTGTATCTAAATTAATCGGACCCAAATCACTCATACCATATTCCATAACCATAGTCCGCGCAACATCAGTTGCTTTTTCAATATCATTGGATGCGCCGGTTGTCATTTCATTGAATACAAAACTTTCCGCTGCCCGACCGCCAAGCATTACAGCAACTTGCTCCCACAAATGTGTTTTTGTTTCATGAGAACGCTCGATTGGTTCCATCATGGTGTGACCCAAACTCATTCCCCGGCTCACAATAGAAATTCTATGCACCGGATCCATATGCGGCATATACCAGCTTACTAATGCGTGTCCCGCCTCATGATACGCTGTCATTTTTCTATCTTCATCTGACTGCAATCTTCTTTTTTCAGGACCTAATTTTACTTTTGTCGCAGCTTCTTCCAAATCTTTCATATCAATTGCTTTTTTAGCAAGTCTCGCTGCCAGAATTGCCGCTTCGTTTAACATGTTTTCTAAATCAGCGCCGCTAAATCCAACTGTTCGTTTCGCGACTTTTTGCCAATCAACTTTTTCTTCAAATGGTTTTCCTTTCGCGTGAATCGCAAGAATCGCTTTTCGTCCTTCAATATCCGGCATATCAAGAACAACTTTTCTATCAAAACGCCCTGGTCTTACTAATGCCGGATCAAGAACATCCGGTCTATTGGTTGCAGCAATAACAATCAACTGTTCATTAGGAGTAAATCCATCCATTTCTACTAGAATTTGGTTCAGTGTTTGCTCCCGTTCATCATGCCCGCCCATAAGTCCTACTCCCCGTTGCCGACCAATCGCGTCAACTTCATCAATAAAAATAATTGCCGGCTGCGCTTTTTTTGCGGTATTAAATAAATCACGTACCCGTGACGCGCCAACACCCACCAGCATTTCCATAAATTCACTTCCTGCCATTGAGAAAAATGCCGTACCTGCTTCTCCTGCTGTTGCGCGTGCAAGTAATGTCTTTCCTGTTCCACTTGGACCAATCATTAATACTCCTTTTGGTGTCCGCGCTCCCATTGCCCGGTATTTATCTGGATGTTTCAGAAAATCAACAATTTCTGTCAGTTCCTGTTTTGCTTCATCAACACCGGCAACATTGGCAAAGGTTACTTTTGGATGATCCTTATTAAACAGCTTTGCACGCGATTGACCAAAAGAAAAAATATTTTCCTGCGCTCCTCTTGCCTGACGGAAAATAAAATAAAAAAATACAATCATCAAAACAATTGGCAACACAGATCCAATAATATTAAGCCATCCACTTAAACCTCCGTCTCCTTTATATTCAACTTTTACTTTTGTGGGATCTAAAGGAAAACCTGAATCTTTGAAAAGAGTAAAAACATCTGAACCTGTTCCTTTAAGACTTTCAACAATTTTATCTTTTTCATACACAGTTAATTTTGTATCTGTTACATAAATCTTTGAAACTTTCCCTGCTTTTACATCTTTAATAATATCCGAAATAGCCACTGTTTTCCGGTATTCAAAGGATGAATTAAGTCCAACAAGAAGAAATAATGTTATGAGGAATAAGAATCCATAAAGAAAAAGATTTTTCCAGGAAAGATTTACTTTTACTTTAACAATTTTTTGTTTGCGATTATTTTTTTTTCCGTTCTTTGCATTGGTAGCTGAATTCATCACCCTAGTATACCATAGGATTCTCAACTTTGCAGCGTTTTCTCGTATGGCGGTTCTGTTAATTATTTATGTTGTCTGATCAACTGTTTGTTCTACTTCTTCTTTTGTCACTGGTTTGATAAATTGAAAAAGCTCAACCAGTCCATACGCAAGTAATAAGTATACCACCATTGCAAAAAGCGTTGACCATTCAACTACATATATACCATTGATGCTTGCTCCAAATATTCCCTGGAATGGTAATGTTAACGGATTCGTAATACTGTTGATAAAAAAAGTAAATCCACTAAAAGGATTTGCCGCTAATGCTTTTAGAAAAAACCGGAATCCCAAAAGAATCTCAACGACAGCAACTATATACCAGATAATTTGATAAAACCAGAAAATTGTTTTCATTTTTTCAAAAACTTTTTGCGGATGTTCCATTTTTACGGCAGGTTCCAGTTGTTTTGTGGTTTTTACAACCTGCTGCGGAGAAGATTTCTCAACTGTAGTTATTTCTTCTTTAATAGATTCTTGTTCTGTCATATTTGCTCTATTTATTTATTCTAGCAAAATTCACATGCTTTTGCTTTCTTCTTTCCTCTTTTCTTAGCTCTCATTAATGTCTTTGCCATTTTTTTAAGGCTAAGTTTTTTCTTGCTGGTAATTAAACCAAATATTGCCATAGTTTTACTCTAATGTATATTTTTACTCATTGTCAAGTACACTTTTTCTCAAGTATGATGAATGTATGTCTGAGTCATTGCCTTATTATTCTCTTTCTACTAATGACGTTTTTAGTAAACTTACTACACAGAAAA
>VBAU01000014.1:12644-20514 GCA_005883855.1 Bacteroidota bacterium | reverse complement strand
ATTTCAAAAGCCAACTCATAATTATCAATGATCTCGGCGTTGCCGAGATCGAGGGTTCTAAGTTAATCACCCATAAACGATTAAACCAGTAAACTCAAAAAAATACCATTATTTTGCTGGCTTATACCATCAACAATCTTTATGAATAGCCGGTTGGTTAAACAACTCTTGCCTCACTTGATTGCGATTGTTATCTTCCTAACAGTCTCTCTGTTTTTTTGTAAGCCAATACTCGAAGGAAATGTGCTGAAACAAAGCGATATCATCGGGTGGAAGTCGATGGCGCAAAACGCGTTTGAGTATAAGGCCAAACACGGCCATTATCCACTATGGAATCCGAATTTATTCAGTGGCATGCCGAATTACCAGGTGATCATGGAAGGAAAAAGCGTTCTTCCGGATTTCGTAAAAATTTTGAGCCTGTGGTTGCCAAAGCCAATAAATTTTTTCTTTCTCGCCTGCATTTGTTTTTATATTCTCTGTCTATCGCTACGCCTGAGACCTCTGATTGGCATTTTGGGAAGTATTGCCTTCGCATTTGCTACCTACAATCCCATCATCATCGGTGTGGGGCACGAATCGAAAATGTTTGCAATTGCATTTATGCCCTTGGCTATGGCCGGCATTATCCTAACGTACGAAAAGAAATATTGGTTGGGTCTGTCGGTCACTACGCTCGGCGCACTTCTCGAAATTGCTGTGAACCACATCCAGATCACCTATTATTTTGCGTTGATCGCTGCTGCGGTTTCAACTGCATACATAGTCACATGGATCAAGAACAGAGAATGGAAACATATGCTGATCGCGGGCAGTATCGTTGCGGGTGCAGCTGTTGTTGCCATCGCGAGTACCGCGGTAACATTATTGACGACGTACGAATATGCCAAAGCGACAACCCGGGGAGGAAAAGACATCAGTGTTGAAGGCGATGTGGTGAAGAAAGCGAAAACATCAGGCCTTGACACATCGTATGCATTTCAATATAGTTTTGGACGCGCTGAAACTGTCGTTTTGATGATGCCAAAGGCATTTGGCGAAGGAAGCGGCAAAGCATTGGATGAAAACTCAAAGGTTGTTGAAAAGCTTACCGACAAAGGCGTGCCGGAGAGTTCAGCGATGCAGGTGGCGACTCAACTACCGGCATATTGGGGTGGAATTCTGCAGACAGATGGCCCACCGTATTTAGGGGTCATCATTTGCTTGCTCGCAATTATTGGGTTTGTCGTCGTGAAACACCCCATCCGATGGGGGCTGCTTGCGATAACTGTCATTGGCGTTGTGATGGCCTGGGGCAAATATGCGCCCGGTTTCAATACCTTTCTTTTTACTCATTTACCAATGTATAATAAATTCCGGGCTCCATCCATGGCAATGGTAATCCCTGAATTTACTGTTCCGATAATGGCCTCATTAGCGCTTCAACAAGTTCTTTATAGAGATAACAATCGAGAATTGCTAAAAGCTGATTTTAGAAAAATTCTGTACGCTGTTGGTGGGGTATTGGCGTTGTTGATCATTATGTATGCGATGATGTCGTACACGGCACCCATGGACAATGAACTTTCCGCCAATCTATCTCAAATGGCAAAAAGCAACGAAATAGGCAGAGCTGTCATCTCCGGAATGAAGGCCGACAGAAGAGCGATGTTCGGAGGTCAATTACTCAGGACATTGGGTTTTGCGGTGCTTGTCATTGGTTTGCTTTATTTGTACTTGCGAAATTTGGTCAAGCCATTTGTGATAGTTGTTGTCCTACTGGTCATAAGCACGATCGATCTTTTCGTGATTGACAAGGGATATTTAAATGACGAACACTTCGCTCCAGCCGATGAGATAACTGCCCAAAGCTTCACGCCGACAACTGTTGAAAAACAAATTTTGCAGGACAGAGATCCTGACTTCAGGGTTTTTGATGCAACTGTTGGTCCCCTTTATGACACGCGATCCCCTTACTTCTTCAAACCCATTACGGGTTACAATCCGGCGCGACTGAGTATCTACCAGAATTTAATTGATAAATATCTGTCGGGATCCCCTAACCAGAATGTGCTGAACATGCTGAATGCGAAATATATCATCTTTACCAACTCGCAAACGAAGCAACAGCAAATGCAACCAAATCCCTATGCTTATGGACATTGCTGGCTGGTAAAGGAAGTAAAAATTGTCGATGGGCCCTTGGAAGAAATTGAAGCGATAGGAACTATTAATTTGAGAGATACGGCCGTCGCTCAAAAGACGTTTAGCGGCGCAGTTACTCAGCCGCAATGGGACTCATCAGCCTCTATCAAACTTGTAAAGTTTGATAACGATACAATGGATTACTCATTTACAGGTACAAAACCCCAATTCGCCGTGTTTAGCGAAATCTATTATCGAGAAGGTTGGAATGCCTATGTTGACGGGAAGAAAACAGAATATTGCAAGGCTGACTATGCCCTTCGGGGAATATCATTGCCAGCCGGCCAGCACACTGTGCGATTTATTTTCGAGCCGACTTCCTATAAACGAGGTGTGAAGATTGCGTACGCATCATCTTTTCTCGTTCTTGTCCTGTTGTTGGGTGGATTTTTTATGGAGTGGAGAAACCGTAGGCAGTCAGCTGTGCGCAGTGGGCAGCCAGCAGTCAATAGGCAGTAGGCAATGGCAAATGCTAGTTGTCGCATCAATTATAATCCTGCGTGAAGAAATTTCTCGTAATAGCTCCTTACCAGTATCTACCCTATTTTTCAGGGGGACAAAAATCGATCGCTCAGTTCCTGGACCATCTTGGCAAAGAAACCGATCTTACAGTGGTGAGTGTTCCCCAAAATGATGCTTCGCTAATGAAAACTTATAAGTTTTTGCCGTGGCTAAAAGAGAGATCGTTTTCAAGATATACGGACCGAGCCCTCGCCTCAAAACTAACCTCATTAATCAAACAAGAAAAGTTTGATGCAGTTATCTGGGAACATCCGTATTATGCCTGGCTTGCGAGCATCGTTAAAAGTCGCACGGGGATCAAAACGATTCTGCACATTCACAATATAGAATACCAGCGCTTTCATTCAATGGGAAAATGGTGGTGGTGGATCATGAGAACTTATGAAAAATGGTTTTTCGAGAAGGCAGACCAGATCTTATTTGTATCACCAGAAGACAAAAAATTCGCGATTGAAAAATGGAACATAAATGAACGAAAATGTACTGAAGTGGCGTTTGGTGTAGAGATCAGCCATTACCCCGATGATAAAGAGCAATGCAAGCAGCAACTAAAAGCAAAATATAACATTGCTGAGGATGAAAGAATTCTCCTATTCAATGGCCTCCTTGACTACAAGCCAAACCTGGACGCTTTGATGGTCATCTTAAAGGAAATTAACCCCTTGCTGCTTCAGCAAAATAACTTCAAATACAAAATCATCATTTGTGGTAAGCGTCTCCCCGGGGAGCTGCATTCTTTGGAGGGCTATGTTGATAAAAATGTTTTTTACGCAGGCTTTGTGAATGACATTGAATCTTATTTTAAAGGCGTAGATCTTTTTTTGAACGCCGTACAAAGCGGAGGTGGCATCAAAACAAAAATGGTTGAATCCATCGCATTTGGCACCACAGTAATTACCACCGAAACGGGAGCCGCGGGTATTCACAAAGATATTTGCGATGATAAGTTGGTTGTGGTTGCGGATAATAAATGGGATGATTTTGCCGCGGCAATTATTGAGCATGCTGACAAAAATGAAACTACCCCTCCATCCTATTACCAGTATTATTATTGGGGCAATATCGTAAAGAAAGTATTAACATGAATTTTACGGAATCAGCTTATTTGTTCTCATCCATTCAACACAGGCTTTAAACCAATCCTGTTTCGTGCTGGGATTGTGCAAGCCAAAACCATGACCCCCGTGCTCATAAAGATGCAATTCTGCAGGTACTTTATTTCTCAGCAATGCCTGGTAAAAGCGAATACTATTTTCTGGGACTACCCCATCGTCGTCGGACGCATGCACCAAAAATGTCGGTGGCGTTTGTGGATTCACTTGTAGTTCGTTGGAGAACAGTTGAACCAGGTGCTTATCTGGATTTTTACCCAGCAAATTGTCCCGCGAACCAATATGCCCAATACTGTCATTAAAGCTAATGACGGGATAAATAAGGATCATGAAAGCGGGCCGAAGGGTAGCGTTGCCTAAATCCTTACGCACTGGATCAACATGTGTTCCCGCAGTTGAAGCCAGGTGCCCTCCGGCAGAAAAACCCATGATCCCGATCCTATCGATGTTCACACCATATTGATTCGCATGAGTACGCACAAACCATATGGCCTGTTGAGCATCCATTAACGGCACAAAGGCTTTACTGGTCATACAAGCGTCCTTTGGCAAACGATAGCGAAGCACAAAGGCTGTTATGCCAACATCGTTGAACGCTCTCGCTACATCAGCCCCTTCATGCCCTGCGGCCAACACAGCATAACCACCGCCAGGGCAAATAATCACTGCCGTACCATTTCTTTTTTCTTTTGCCGGCTTGTAAATAGCCAGCGTTGGCTTTGTAATGTGATCGACGATCAACAGGCCATTTTTGTTCCAGGAAGTATCAATGAATTCGTGATCTTTTTCATCACACGGTTTGCTGTTTGGGACCTGGTCCTGGTATAAGGGCACAACCTGCTGCGCTGATAAAACTGAAGCATGCAAGATGAGGAACCCGCTGGTGAGCAATCTTCGCATAGTGTTTGGGGTATAAAAGTATCACTTCCTCACATAAAAACACAATCAATGCATTAGCTGTGCGGTGACGTAAATCGCCCTTCAGATTGTCGTATTAGCACCCTTTAAAAATAACCTGTCGAAACTATGTTTGTATTGTCAGAAATTACAGTAACACAAAACTTGATTATATGAAACAGATCACCCCTTTCTTGTGGTTCGATGACAATGCTGAAGAAGCAGTGAATTTTTACACATCGGTTTTCAAAAATTCAAAGATTGAAAGTATGACACGCTATGATGAAGCAGCGGCAAATGCTACGGGCAGAGCAAAAGGTTCCTTGATGACAGCAGCATTTCAATTGAACGGCCAGGAATTCATAGCGCTGAATGGAGGTCCTCAATTCAAGTTCACCGAGGCCGTATCTTTTGTGATCAATTGTGAAAACCAAAAAGAAGTCGACTATTACTGGGAAAAACTAACCGCTGGCGGTGATGCGAAAGCTCAACAATGCGGATGGTTGAAAGATAAGTATGGACTATCCTGGCAGGTTGTTCCAACCATTTTGAGCAAGTTCCTTGGGGACAAGAACGCTAAGAAATCGCAAAAAGTAATGATGGCAATGCTGCAAATGAAAAAAATTGATATTGGCGCATTAGAAAAGGCGTACGCAGAAGGATAAATGAGAACTCGCTTCATCCTATTTTTGTCCCTATGCGAATCTGGTCGATCTATCCAAAATATCTCGATAGTAAAGAGCTGATTGCGGTCGGCGGGAGACGTTGCTTACAAAGACTCATTGAATTTTGTCAGTCAATACCTGGCTGAGATTTACCGGGAGGCGCTGCGAAGAAATTTCATTTGACAAGAAAAAGTTCAAGAAAAATTTTACAGCATTTACTCTAACCGTAAACAAAGGACAACTGGACTTTGAAATGCAACATCTGAAGGCAAAATTGAAAAAAAGAGATACGAAAAAATGGAACGAGATACGACTGACTACTCAATTTGAACCACATCCTCTTTTTACGGTGGTTCCAGGAAATGTTGAGCCCTGGGAAAAAGTTTAGATCGCTTGAGTGAGTATTGAACTTATCTTCACGCATATGCTTGAGCTAAATTTCGATCCATTTCCGGTTCTTTCGACGGAGCGCCTAGTATTGAGAAAGATCACGAAAGAAGATGCCGATCAGATCTTTTTCCTTCGATCCGATAGAGACGTACTTCAGTTCCTGGATCGTGATCCAATCACCTCTATCGACGATGCTCTCCAATGGATTCGAATGATCGATGCAGGAATTCAAAGCAATGAATATGTTGCCTGGGCGATGAGTTTAAAAAACGAAAAAAATCTCATTGGCACCATTAGCTTTTGGAACGTTAAGAAAGAACATTACAGGTCGGAGATAGGTTACGCATTGCATCCGTTGCACCAGGGCCAAGGTTTAATGCAGGAAGCAATGACTGTAGTTCTTCATTACGGTTTTAAAATTATTAAGTTTCACTCTGTCGAAGCGAATGTGAATCCACAAAATGTGCCGTCGATAAAACTGCTCGAAAGAAACAATTTTGCCCGGGAAGCTTATCACAGGGAGAACTATTATTATAATGGTAAATTCTTAGACTCCGCAATTTTTTCGCTGATTACTCCCTACCCTGATAAACTACTAAGTAGATAACAATTGTAAGAACAGGAAAATTTCGATTTCCATTCAAAAATGTGGTTAATGGTTCATTGAAAAATGGCGATGGCAGGATTTTTTCATTTTCTTACCAAACAATTTAATCCCTAGTCTATGAAAACAAAGCTCATTCCTTTTGCGGTAGCAGTTTTGATCGCGGTGATTTCGATGTCATCATGCAAAAAGGAACACAACACCGCCCCTGTTCAGTTTTTGCTGACCGATAAGCCCGCAATTTATGATTCTGTGAACGTTCATATAGTAGCCATGGCGGTCCAAATTAATCATGACACAGCGGCCTGGATACCGATCAATACCAAGGACAGTATTTACAATTTGTTGGACCTTAAAAATGGCATTACTACATTGATTGCACAGGACACAGTGCCTGCAGGCGTATTGCAGCAGGTGCGTTTCATTTTAGGCAGCGACAATTCGGTTGTAGTGGGCGGCATTTCTTATCCATTGCAAACACCGAGCGCCGAATCTTCAGGCCTTAAGGTGAAAATTGGGAAAGTGCTAGCGGAGACCATGAACACCTTTACACTTGACTTTGACGCATCGCTTTCTATTAATTACCAAAATGGCGTTTATAAACTTAGTCCCGTTATACAAATGAGATGAGTCCCTAACTTTCGTCGTTGAAAAGCCTCCGGACATCCGGAGGTTTTTTTATTCGCTTTTTGTGTATCGAAAATAAGTTTTGCGCAAACTATACTCCTGATGCATCAATTTTTTTTGACGAAAAATTCACGCGGAATAACTTTTTTTATGAGCCAGTGGTCTTTATTATTTCACTTTAAAAAAATTTTAATTATGGCAAGAGGAAAAACAGGTTCTGGCGAACGCAGCAGTAGTTGTGACGACAGGCAGAATACTTCGACCCAGGACTTGCTGCCAAAGCAGGGCAGGTTGCAAGTAAAGGTGCAAGGTCATCAGTTAGTGGCGGCGGAAGTCGCAGCCGTAGAAGGTAGCTCTGTTCGAATTAACTCCAACCTTGCATGAATTTTTGTGAGGAGGCAAATCTTTCTCAGCTCAACAAAAGGATGTAGATAATTTCCCACTTTTTTCATGAGTATCTTCTTTTTTTAATGTAATTCTTTTGACAAATCAAGCTTTTGCGGCAGGCATGCTTTTTTCCAATTAAGTATCAGATGTTAAAACAAATTTGATCATTTTAAAAATGTTTGTTATGCCAAATCAAAAAACTGATGATCGCAATCAACAAGGTAATATGGGCAACAATCCTGGTAACCAAGGTCAGCAAGGCGGACAGGGAAGTCAATCCGGAACACGCAGTGGAGACACGGGAAACCAGGATCAACAGAGCGGTACTAGCCGGAGCGGCCAGCAAGGGCAGCAGGGAAGTAAGTCAGATCGTGAAGGACAGCAAGGGCAGCAAGGGCAGCAAGGAAGCAAGTCAGATCGTGAAGGACAGCAAGGACAGGAGGGCAGAGTTTCTTCAGATCGGAGTAGTTCTTCATTAAGTG
>VBAU01000014.1:1509-12615 GCA_005883855.1 Bacteroidota bacterium | reverse complement strand
TACAACTAATCGCTAAATTGTTGTGATAATTGGTGTAGCTGGCCGGAATAACCGGTCAGCTTTTTTTTGTCCTTAGGTGCACTCGACCTCAATGAAAGAAAAGACTGACCTGGATTTCTTCGGCGTATGTCGCCCGGGCAATCGTTATGTTGATGCTCACATTGCCGGGCACCGCATGATTTAAACATGTTCATATTTTTGCTTACTTTCAGCCACCATAAACGGGCAACGCCATGCAAACAGTTATAGTTCCGGTGGATTTTTCGCAGGCTTCTTTGAACGCCGCTCAATATGCAATCAAAATGCTTGAGGGATCGTACAACACGAATCTTATCTTGTATCATATGTATGAAAAGAGCAGCGAGGAGGAGGAAGCAAACCGGTTATTGTTGAATCTAAAAGATGAATTATCAAAAAACTGCCCGTTGAGAATCGAGGGCATGGCCGTGTTAGGGGAACACCTGATTAACGAAATTGAAAGAGTTGTACATCACAGGCATGCCAGCCTGGTGGTAATGGGTATTACAGGGAAAACAGCGCTGGAACAGACGTTTATTGGAAGTAATACGTTAAACCTCGTTGACCAAAACGTAGTGCCTGTTCTCATAATCCCACCGGACGCCCGGTTTAAAGGAATAAAAAATGTAGCTCTTACATCCGATTTCAGGGATGTTCGGATAACAACCCCTACCGTTCCCATTAAATCAGTGCTTGATCTTTTTCGGCCAGCGCTGCATGTCGTAAATGTCGATAGCTCGCATTATGTGTCCATTACGGCCGAGTATCAGAAAGAAAAGGCAATCATGCAGCAAATGTTTAGCGAGTACAATCCCGAATTCTATTTTATTGGAATGAATGATTTTTTTGACGCAATTGAGCGATTTACAACCGATAAAAACATTGACATTCTCATCACCATCCCACGTCAGCATTCATTGTTGGAAAGAATTTTTAAAGGGCATCACACCAAAAAATTGGTCTATCATAGTCATGTGCCCATATTGGCCGTTCACGAATGAGGCATCGATAACAACGAAAGCCAGCGAATTATTCATTTTTAATTACTAATTGCAGGAAGAGGTCCGCATGTCAAAAACAAAAAATGATATACGCGTTACATCAGAAATAGGAACGCTTAGAAGACTCCTTGTTCACAGCCCTGACAGTGGATTAGGTAAAGTTGTCCCCTCTAAGGCACAGGACTGGTTGTTTGAAGACATCGTACATCTTGACACTATTAGGCGCAAGGAATACGACTATTACACCAAGATCCTTCTATATTTCCTTGATTCTGGAAAAATAAAGGGTAGACTAGCAGAAATTGATGACGAACAGAATCGTCGTAATTTTTTCAAACCAGACAACGAAAATTTTTTTCGATCGGAACGAGTCATCGAGTTACAGTGGTTGTTAAGCGATGTTCTTCAAGATCATGAAATAAAACTGAAGTTGGTAGCAGCCGTGTGTGCGATTGAAAATTGTTCTTACACCTCCCAGGAAGAACTTTTGTCGTGTAGCCCACAGCAACTTGCTAAGGTATTCATTAGCGGTACGGTAAACGAAAAGAGCATGATCTTCCCTCCCATTCCCAATTTCATTTTTACCCGTGACATTGGCATCGTTGTTAACGATTATATCCTGTTGAACAAACCTGCTAAGAAAGCCCGGACAAGAGAGGCCATGCTAATGAAATACATATTCTACAATCATCCTCTCTTTGCCGGTTACCAGGATAAAATTCTCGAGATCTCCGATTCACCCCTTCATTTTCTGATTCCGCGCGAAACTGACGAAAAAAAGGTCACGCTGGAAGGAGGTGACGTGATGGTCATTACCAAAGATCATGTGCTAATTGGCGTGAGTGAACGCACCACCATGGAGGCAGTTCACCAGGTTTCGAATCTACTATTTGAAAAAAATATTGTAAAAAAGATAACCGTTATCAAGATTCTAAAGAGAAGAGACTACATGCACATCGATTCCATCTTTACGTAGATCAAAAGAGATATGTGGGTTATGCTTGGCAGCTTTTCAAGAAAACGCATCAGAATGGAAGATGCTGATCCTGTTCAAAAAGTTTTGGATATAGAAAAGAGAGACGAAAAAATTAAGATCATACAATTAAAAAGAAAGCATATTGAAGATCCTATTTTCTTTGACAACCTTGAGGAGCTGCTGATAGATATCAGTAAAAATGATTTCGACTCCAATGGGCACGTACAATTCATCTATTCAGGGAATAATGAATTTCCTTTTGATGCAAGAGAGCAATGGACAGACTCTTGCAATCTGCTTGCGATCAAAGAAGGTGTTGTTTTGGGCTACGACCGGAATGACAAAACCGTGGAGGCATTCAGGCAAAGCGGATTCAATATCATGCATGCTAAAGAGCTCTTACAACAACTCGAAGCGGGCGAAGTTCATCCGGATGACATAACGGATACAATGATCCTCATTCCTTCTGCAGAATTATCCAGGGCAAGAGGCGGATTTCACTGCATGAGCATGCCCTTGTTAAGAGATGAAATAGATTGAAAAGGCAATAATCAAGATAAAAAAGGCAAAATCAAAACAGAGCCGCCTGATTACAGTCCATAGATATAGCATTGTTAGTCTTTAATTTTGAATTTAGCTTGCAAACCACTTCACACATATTAATGATTCGCCCTGTGAATTTCGCTTTCAATTTAGAAACAGCAGGGAACAATGCTTTCCAAATTAGAAACGATGCGAAAGATGTTCAAAAAATGGCATTAAAAGAATTCGATGATTTTGTTTCCCTGCTAAAAGAAAATAATGTGGATGTATTGGTAGTGGAAGATACTCCACATCCTCACACCCCAGATTCTATTTTTCCCAATAACTGGGTATCGTTTCATCAGGACGGGACCTTGCTATTGTATCCAATGTTTGCCTCCACCAGGAGAGCCGAGCGTAAAGAGCACGTCCTGGACGAAATTGATAGACGGTTTCGCATTACCAACAAGATCGACTTGAGCCATTATGAAAAAAAGAATCTGTTTTTGGAGGGAACTGGCAGCATGGTTCTTGATAGAGAGAATAAGATCGTTTTTGCGTGCCTGTCACCAAGAACCAACAAGAAAGTTCTTGATGATTTTTGTAACAAAATGAATTACGAGCCAGTGTCTTTCACTGCGGTTGATAGCAGCGGTATGCCCATCTATCACACGAACGTTATGATGTGCGTGGCGGATCGATATGTGGTGATTTGTTTGGATTCGATCATTAATCACGACGAGAAAGCACGCGTGACAGAAGCCATTCAGAAGACGGGCAAGGAAATCATTGATATAAGCTATGAACAACTCAGTGCATTTGCGGGCAACATGCTTCAAATTGAAAACAGGCAGGGAGAAAAATTATTAGTAATGTCAACACAAGCCTATCGATCGCTTACTGAAAAGCAGGTACAAAAATTGAACACTTATAACCGGGTTATTTATGCGTCACTTACCGCCATCGAATCAACTGGTGGCGGCAGTGCAAGATGCATGATGGCAGAAATACATTTACCGGTTCTTTCCTAAATCAATTTGTGATGAGTTTGAGAATATATCTCGTGGTATCACTGGTCATTTGCTCCCACAGCCTCTTTAGCCAGCGTTCTTACAAGGACTCCATTCAGGGTTATATCGATGGGTATGTGAAAGATCACGAGGTTGTAAAAGGTGACGATAAAAAATATCTGCAATTTTTTCCAATTGACGAAACATACCGCGTTGTCGGCAGCTTTGAAAAGGCAAAAGATAGCAAATGGTTTTTAATGGAAACATCCGGCCATGAAAAGAAAATGTATCGTGTCTACGGAACTATCTCGTTCGCCATCCATGATACAACCGCAAAGTTGAATATATACCAGGCGCAGAATCTAATGTCCGATCCCAAGTACAAGGACTACCTGGTACTGATGTTTACAGATAAAACTTCCGGTGAGGACTCCTATGATGTCGGTCGATATCTGGACCTTACGACAGAAGACATTAAAAACAACAAAGTGGTCATCGATTTCAATAAGGCTTATAATCCTTACTGCGCATACGAAAAAGACAAGTATAACTGTCCCATACCTCCCAAAGAAAATGATTTACCTGTAGCCATAATGGCTGGTGAGAAAAATTATGGACGGAAAATTTAGCGCTCAACAAAAAAGGCGAGTCTTATAGACTCGCCTTGCAAATATTGGCATCACAGTTACAGCCTTAGCGGCTACTCGCTGATCTCGCATTCCTGCGAATATTCCACATATCAATTAGTCCAAATGATCGCCTCGCTGGTTCAGGAAAGTCAACAATAGCTATTGTTTCTTTTACTTCTGTTACCAATTGCCTAAATGTTTCGCCTTTCATCTGTATCACAGATGACCTTTCATCGAATTTCATATTATCTCCTTTTTAAAGTTTAAAAACGCTGAGCAAACAGAAGGAAAATCGTCAGATTAAGTAGGCAAGTGTTCCATCTCTTTTGTAAGTACTATACAATGCTCAATTAAGGACACAAAGATACACAATTAGAATTGAAGTACAAACATTGAAATGTTCCAACGGTAGAATTTAGCCGACGAAGTGTCGATTTTTTACAATCAATTGAAAGCCAAAAGTGAAAAGGTCAAGCACAACCGCTTGTTTGGGCTACACGCGGAGCGATCGGATTTGATGAAGTTGTCGGTTTTCAACTTCCACCACCTTTAACTTTATCTGCTATGCTGATTAGCGATTTGAACAAGCTTGGATCATAGCCCACAATAAATGCAAGCATGCTAACCACGCCTGCCGCTTGAGTGTAGGCTTGAGCCGTGGGCGATGAAAACGCAGTGGAACCTGTGACAAAAACTCCCGCAAGGAATGCGAAAAATACCAGGACGCCCCGCAACATGGAAGTAAATGGATTCTCGCTCATATATATGTGCGAATCGGTTTTCTTATCCTGTTTGTCCGACCCCAGAATTTTCTGAGCTTTTGAAATTACCAACAAACTTGCACAACCTCCGGTGAATGATGAGACAAGACAAAGAATGGCAATGTTGGTAGGAGTAAAAGTCAGCACCGTTATGATGAAGTCAGACAGTGTAAAGTTGACCCCGAGCGACGCTCTGTGGATTGTTGAATCGATCAACATTCCGAGGCTGAACATGATGATCCAAACAACCACTGCGCAGCTGCCAAGCAAGGCAATTACAAAATGATAATTCCGAAACGTTCTCTTTTGATCGTCTGGCTTTGGTTCTTGTCTGTTTTGATCGTCTGAATTTGGCTCTTGTTTGCTTATTACTCCGGACTGGGGCATGTGCCCGAATGGTTTGCCGATAACGGGTTTTGAAGCTTCCATAATTAATTGTTTTCATCAAGGTTCAAGCGGGATGGTTTTGAAAAATTCAGTTTACATTCTCGCGGGCAGAGGAAAACCGGCGCTAGTAGACGCGTCAACGTCTGCGTTCCCGCGACAATACAGTATTCGACGTAACTTTCACCAGAATGGAAACAATTTAAAGAGAGATTACTCGACTAATGATTTTTCAAACCATTTATCAACTTGTTGTACTCAGGAACAGTCATCAAAGTCGGAGCACAATAATTTAGTGGGGTTAAAACGCCGTCTGTAATTTTTTTTTATTAACAAGTCGACCGCAAGTAAATTTCTGGATTTAGTTTATGTATTTTCAAGGGTAGTGATCCGAATTTCTTGAATAGACAACGACATGAAGAGTGACCATAAACAAGCCGCTGTTGTAAATTATTCCCGGGAAAAAGGTTCCGTTGAGATCAGGGAAATATCAAAGCCCGTGATCAGAGATGACGATGTGTTAATTGAAGTCGCAAATGTGGGCGTTTGCGGAAGCGATCTTCATCAATGGACCGCTGATCATAGCTGGTCGGTTAACTATCCCGTCGTGCTTGGACATGAATTTGGAGGAGTCATTGCAGAAGTCGGTGATAAGATCAACGATTGGAAAGTGGGTGATCGGGTGGTAAGTGAGACGGCAGCAGTGATCAATGCGAATAATCCTCTCACACGTGCAGGACATTATAATTTGGATCCCGACCGTCGTGGGTTTGGCTACGGTGTCGATGGTGCAATGACTCGATATGTTCGAGTGCCAGCCCGATGTCTCCACCGAATTCCAAACCGTCTCACTTTTGAAAAAGCCTGCCTGACCGAGCCGTGTTGTGTTGCTTACAATGCGGTTGTTGGAAATTCACGTATTAGGCCGGGTGATCGCGTGGTCGTGCTAGGCCCCGGGGCTATTGGAATTCTTTGCGCAGCCATTTCAAAATTATGCGGAGCAGATGTGGCGGTTGTTGGGCTCGAGCCAGATCAACAGCGGCTCAAAATCGCCGAGCAATATCAGTGTGCAACAATGGTCGGTGATGCTTCGGCATGGGCGAAGCAGGTGGATGAGTTGGGAGCTGATGTAGTAATCGACGCTGCTGGTGCAAGCCCTGCTCTCAAAAATGCCTTGGAACTTGTTCGACCCGGTGGCCAGATCACCAAAGTTGGATGGGGTCCTGACCCTTTAGGATTTTCCCTCGATCCATTGGTTCAGAAAAATATTACCCTTCAGGGAAGTTTCAGTCATCATTGGACGATTTGGGAAAAAGTGATCTATCTCCTCGCGGAGGATAAATTAGATGTGTCACCGATCATTGGGGGAATCTGGCCCATTACCCAATGGAGAGAAGCGTTTGAAAAAATGCAACGCGGGGAAGTTGTGAAAAGCTTATTAAAACCAGTTTGACATATGCGCCTGGAAAAAAAGGTAATCATTGTTACTGGGAGCACGACCGGAATCGGAAAAGCAATCGCTCTGCGGTGTGCCGCCGAAGGAGCAAGTGTGGTAATTCACGGCCTTGAAGAAGACTGGGGAAAAACCGTTGTTCAGCAAATCGGACCCGAGAGAGCGATACTACATGCGGCGGACATTTGCGATGAAGCAGTGCCAATGCGCTTAGTAAATCTTGCCGTCAGCACTTTCGGTAAGCTTGATGCAATAGTTAACAATGCCGCCATCGTTGCTTCCTCGAATATTCATACCACCGATAAACAATTTCTCAGAAGAATTTTGGATGTCAACACCATTGCTCCTTTTGAATTGATCAAGGCTGCATTACCTCATCTTTCTAAGCAACGCGGTTGTGTTTTAAATATTGGTTCGGTGAATGCGTGGTGCGGTGAGCCTAATCTTCTTGCATATAGCATGTCAAAGGGTGCGTTAATGACGATGACAAGGAATCTCGGAGACACACTTCATCGTGAAAATGGCATCCGCGTCAACCAGATTAATCCCGGATGGGTGTTGACCGAAACAGAGATATTGCGAAAAAAAGAACACGGCCTGGCTGAAGACTGGTACAAAAAACTTCCCCCAGTTTACGCTCCCGCTGGCAGGATATTGTGGCCATCTGAAATAGCGGCGGCCGGGGTTTACTGGCTGTCCGATGAAAGCGGCCCGATAAGCGGGCAGGTCATGGATCTGGAGCAACACCCTTTCATCGGGCGGAACCCGCCAAAGGACACTTCTACAATCAGCAATGATAATTGAAATCAGTTTATGCCCAAGCTAGCTGCGTTTCCAAAGGCATTTATGCAAGCGTTGTGCAAAGATGGAACTATGAAAATTGGGGAATGGATTGAAATGGCTTGTCGTCTCGATGTAAATGGCCTGGAATGGTATGCGGGGTTTTTGGAAATGAAGAATGAAAAAAACTGGACTAGATTCAGACGCCTTGTGGAAGATCATGGCAAAATAATTCCAATGTTCTGTTGCTCGCCCGATTTTACCCACCCCGAGTTTGAATTTCGGCAAGCACAAATCAAACAACAGAAGAGATGGATTGATATGGCCGATGCATTGGGTGCATCTTATTGCCGCGTGCTGTCCGGTCAACGTCGGCCCGGACTTTCCATCGCGGACGGTATCAGGTTAACAGTTGAATGTATCAATGAGTGTCTTTTTTATGCAGCGAAAAGAAATGTGACATTGATCTTGGAGAACCATTACAAGGATGATTTTTGGCAGTATCCCGAGTTTGCGCAGAAGATGGACATTTTCTGTGACATTGTGGGCCGAATTGAAAATCCTTTTTTCGGGGTCAATTATGATCCAAGCAATGCATTTCTTGCCGGAGAAGATCCTCTGCAACTTTTGAAGCGTGTATCGCATCGTGTGGTTACCATGCACGCCAGTGACCGATACTTAATAGAAGGGACGCTTGAGGATTTGCGAAATGATGAAGCTGGCATCACCGGCTACGCAAGTCGGTTGATCCACGGTGAAATTGGGAAGGGACTAAACGATTATGATAAGATTTTTACTGAACTAAAATCCGTCGGATTTGATGGATGGATAAGTATTGAAGACGGAGTCGAAGGGATGGCGCAACTCGAGCGAAGCGTTTCCTTTATGCGAAAAAAAATTCAAGAGCATTGGTGACCGCACAATATTTGTGGAGGTGACCGGAATCGAACACCCATCAATTAAAAGGTACTAGCTTCTCATCAAATGCAGTCCTGGAAGATCATTCATATCCTTGAAAGTACACCAGCCTGTAAAGAAATCAAAAGAAAATTAATCATTTTTTGTATGCACCTGACTGGGATCTGATGGTGTTCATTTCTCCGAGCACAATAACGTCATTCACCGATTAGAGGGGTCAGCGTTGATGATTTTTCTTAACGTGGCCAGTTGCACGGAGTCATCAATAAAAAATGCTGCCAAATCTCCGTCAAAAATAGTCCTTGAAAAATAATTCAAGCGATTGAGCGAGTCGACACTACTTAAAACAACCGGACGCCTAGCGTAGCTTTTATTTACAATGAACCAACCCGGATGAAAATTCAGGCTGTCGACCTTCTCATAGTAGGAAGCGTACCCGTTATAAGCGTCTTTTCCGAGGTTATGACAGTGGATGGAGTCGTCAAAACCATGCAGCAATTTCCAGTTCATCATATTGTCGTGTTCTGGAAAGTAGAAGTATTTACCATTAACCGTTGTGCTAATCGTTTGCATGTTCTTGAACCAATCGCTATTGAGAAAAAAGAGCTGATAAAACATGTACAACAATAAAATACCTGCAAATGTCACATACCTTAAGTGATAGAAAAGGGAATTGGGTAAGACCAGTCTTTGCAAAGCAAAATACATAAACAAGAGACCGTAGATCATCCAGTACCACTTTTCACCCGTGATGAGCACACAAGTCGTCAACAAAAATGCAGACGTTACGATACATAAGGATAAGACACGTTTGTCTTTCCATGCATCGAATACAAAGGATGCATTTATTCCTACCGCAAGAGGGAGAAGAAAAAGGAAATGCCGAGACTTAAAACAAAGTGGTTGATAACCCCTCAAAGAAAAAGGAAAATAGAGGCTTAGTATTGTAAGAATGATGAAGTACGAAACGATCGAGTCCTTTTTAACCCGGTATGATTTATCAAATAGAATTCTCAGCAATATCATGATGGAAACAAAAATGACAGGGTAATAACTTGTTGCTATGAAATTTGCCCAGACGGTGTACGTAAGTCGCGCAAATAAGGGATGTTTTCCAGCTATCGCACACGACCTTGAGTAAATGTAAATGGCATTTTCAATTTGCTTTACTCTAAAGAAAAAATCGCCGGTGGCGTAGTAGTACACGCATCCGGCAAGAACAATAAATATTAAGAATGCGAAGCTAGCGACCAGGGCGACTTTTAAGTCATTATTCCTTCTGCAGATGAAGGCAGCCGCTAAAAGAAAGGGAATAAATATCAAAGCCGTTTCTTTAAAAGACATTGCGGCACAAGCAAGGAATCCAATCAATATACTTTTTGAGAAAATGCGAACCGGGCCTTTTTCATTCGGATTTTCTCTCCAAATAAGGAAGATGATCAATCCGACCAGCATGACCTCGATATCCGGCGTCAAAACCGAACTGTTTAAAACTGGGTTAAAATAAAATAGAGCGGATGTGACAATAACGCCCCCAACGTGAATATGTCTTACTAGTCTAAAAACGACCAAGTAGCAGCAAAGTATCGTCACAAACAGGCTTCCAGACAATGTTGAGTAAATATTAACTCCCCCAATCCGATAGACAATTGACTGATAAGCTACCAATATGGCCCTTCCAGAAAAAAGATCACTTACAACAAAGGGATTGTAACGACCATGAAGTAAGTTGCGTGCGAGCATTGCATATTGAAGATCGTCTTCTCCGGAAAATCCCTTAAATGTTATCCATCGAAAGAAAATGTAAACGACGGAGATGAACGTGAAGGTTAGTTGGCATCTATATCGCGAAAAAATATTTTTCAACTGTAGTGGGTCATTACGGGTTTAACGTAGCGAAGAAATGATCGCTTAATAAATCATCGACTTCATTGCTTTGTGAGCTATTGGGACGAAGTAAAAAATAACTTGCGAAGCTGACATTGCATACACAACTAAGATACAAAAGTCTGGATTTTCTCAGAGGTACCGCAAGCTGCGACACCTGATGGCGGGCGAAGCTGCAGGCAACCGGACTCGAATGCCGGGAATTTCGTCGAGTTGAACAAGTGGACTGCGTCCACTGTAGTCCGCCTAAAAATATCGTGGAGGTGACGAGAGTCGAACTCGTGTCCAAACATATTCTTCAAAAGCCTTCTACATGCTTATTTTATTTTAGGTTGTCGGGAATTGACTGGGAACAAACAACCGATCAATTCCTTAGCTGCATGGGTCTTTTGCTACAGTCACAGCCTTCCGTAGCAGCATCCTGTTTTGTTTTTGATTGGGCGGAGGAGTGGGCAACAGGACTGCCTTCTCACTCGGCCATAATGACTACCTAATTAATAATTAAGCAGCCATGGCAAATTGTGTATTGCCATTTATAGTTTTCGTATTCAGATTAACGGGCTAATTACGCAACGCCCGGCATGCTTATACTTTCAAAGATCTACGCTGTCAAAACCAGGCACCCCCAGTTATTTGAAATTTTACGATTTGTGATTTCAGATTTTTTGATACCAGCTCTCCTAATTCTTTTCATCCGTCAGTTGCGTCGCTCCCGATGGCTATCGGGACCTCATCGTTCGGTAATACTATTGTGCAACTTTCTTTCC
>VBAU01000014.1:0-1492 GCA_005883855.1 Bacteroidota bacterium | reverse complement strand
AAAAAAACTATTATCTCTTCACTTTTAACTATTATCTAACTATCAACCATCATCTATCATTTCCCCCAACCAAACCAATCGTTACCATTAGCATAAAGCATCAGCGCGAGCAACAAAACCATTCCCACCATTTGTGCATATTCCAAAAACTTTTCGCTTGGCCTTCGACGAGTAATGATTTCAAATAAAGTGAACATAACGTGGCCGCCATCGAGGGCGGGTATTGGAAGCAAATTCATGAAGGCAAGGACAATGGAGAGAAAAGCTGTTATTGTCCAGAAGGCCTCCCAGCTCCACCCTTCTTTGGGGAAAATAGAACCTATAGCTTTAAATCCGCCGAGGCCCTTGTATCCACCAGTTTTAGGATTTAAGATTTTTTTGAACTGATCTATATAAAAAGAAAGCTCCTCCCCTGCCTTTCGAACTCCCGCAGGAAATGCTGCAACTAGCCCATATTTCTTCACATTCAACTTTAGCCAACCAAGACTATCCATTTGTTCATAGTCGCGTCCCGCACCGTAATACACAAAGCCTAACTTGCCGCCGGTATCCACCTGCGCGGGAAATTGAACTTCACTACCATTTCTTATCACCGTTAGAAGTACCGTCTGGTTCTTTTTTGCGGCCAACTGATTTTGCAACTCATCAAAGTATTTGAAACGAGTTGAATCCACTCCAATGATCTGATCATTCTTCCTCAACCCCGCTCTGTAGATTCGTGACGTATCGGGTACCACCAAAGCCATTGTCGGAATTCTGGGCTCCACAAAACCAGCGACATTCTTATTCCTGTTTTCAACTAACTGCCCGATCAAGTCAACCGGTAAATTCAATTCAATATCCTTCCCTTCTCTTTCAATCGTCATTCTGCTTCCTAACAAAATCTTCCGGCGAAGCTTATCATAATCATCAATTGGCGCTCCATCAACGGAGAGTATTTTATCCCCATTATGAATTCCGATTTTATACAGAGTACTATCCATTATCTGTACGCCGTACTTCATCGAAGCAGTCGGTATCCTCTTTTCACCCCAGATCATCAGAATGAAAGCGTAGATGACGAATGCCACCAGCACGTTCATGATGATCCCGCCTAACATGATAATCAAACGTTGCCACGCGGGTTTGCTGCGAAACTCCCATTCCTTTGGCGGTTGCTTCATCTGCTCTTTATCCATGCTCTCATCGATCATTCCGGCTATTTTTACATAACCGCCCAATGGTAACCAGCCGATACCATAGACAGTATCCCCAATCTTTTTCTTGACTAAGGCAAACCAAGGGTCGAAGAACAGAAAGAATTTGTCAACCCTGCATTTGAACCATCTCGCAGTAATATAATGACCAAACTCGTGAAGGATAATCAATATAGACAAGGCCAGTAGCAACTGTCCCGCCTGCAATCCAACTTGTGACCATTTGATAGCTAATAAAATCATGGCTGCAAATATAGCCTGTAAATCACACCAATTCTGCGCGATTGATACGAATT
>VBAU01000414.1 GCA_005883855.1 Bacteroidota bacterium | reverse complement strand
ATTTTTCGACAATGCACACACATAACAGCGGGGCAGCCAATTGTGCGATGGACAGCTTCGTGAAAATCAGTCCAAGATTTCTCCCCTATCGCCTTTGAACCTTGCCCTCTGAAAACAAACTGTAAAAACGGTGCCTGGATTTAGCCTTAGTATCTACCCGAGGGTACCTTAAGTAGATTCGTTGCTTCAGTGACATTGTTCTCATTGACAAGGAGATATGCAGAGGCTCCAGCACTTTTTGGAAATTTAAAGCGAATAGTTTGTGCAGAGGTTGAAATGCTTGGAACGCTCAGGCGATCTCCATAGATGTCTTCGCCGTCTGAATTGTCGAGGTTCTCATATACATTGACCTGAGCGATGGATTCATCTGATTGCACATCGTCAAAATGAGACAATGGTTCTGTCATGTGTCAGTATCACGAGAAAGTGGGAGGTTTTCGGCTTCTCGCTCTTAAGCGAAAACCACGGAATTCTTGATAATTCCGATTTCGCTGTATTTGTGGACCCCAGTGACGCCATTGTTCTTCCGACCATTGTTCCTCGGCCATTGTTTTGACTTCCCAATCCAGGAATTACTCCAGCAATCCACAATTCCGACGCCAAGGAATACAGTGCTCGACTTTGCTTTGAGTAGTTCGAACTTGCCGAACACGAACCGAACAAGGGTACTGTTCGGTTCGAGTTCGAGTCGAACAGAACCGAACACGGGTATCAATGTTCGAAATCCTGCC
>VBAU01000444.1 GCA_005883855.1 Bacteroidota bacterium | reverse complement strand
TATGGGCTGCCTGGCGGCTAATCATGGCGTAGGGCAAATCACCACTGTAGATCATGCTCTCACACTTAGCTAGTAGTTGCTTGGCCGCATCCTTTTTGCCTATATCTGCATTATCGCCGGCGGCCTCAGCGTATGTAGTCCGGATACTTAGCCCATGTCGCCGATTTTCTTCGTCGAAATATGCTCCTTTTTTACTCGTGAACACGAAATTCTCCAACAAGTTTTTTGTTGCCGAGTCAATATTCATGTCCGACGACAATGCACCAACCCGCTGAGCAATTAGCCATTTGTCCTGCGGTCGCTGTGTTTGGATCGGCACGAGCCGGTAGGTCAATCCATCTTTACGTAAATAATTGCTAAAACCGAGATTTGAGTATGGCGAGGTGAAATATATCGGACGCTTCCAATTGTTGGCGGCAATAATGTTTAAAATGGTAAGATCATTTTTTTGAATGAGGAGCCTGTTACCTTGCAGCGGCATTTCAAATCTCATTTCATTTACCACTGTGTCGTTTGGATTCACCGTCCCGTTCCTCTTCACCAGCGTGGTATCTACAGGTACAAAGAATTTTCTTTCTCCAAAGGTCTGCGGACCTTCATCTCTTCCAGTCTCTTCATTCACTACAATCTTGCCCATTTCATTTTTCATAACGTCGTAGAGGTTGTAGTAGGTATCCTGTGATTTGGCTGGATCGGCCATAAACTGAAGATAGTCCCGGTTATGACCTTCGATCTGCTGCGGTGTCCAAATTACATCGATCGGGTCGCTTTGATTTACTTTGTACCGAAGCTGGTTAATATACCAGTCGATCCCCAGCAAACTATTGTTGATAATGCGAATGTCCGGACGAACACCCTCAACCTCCTGTGCATACCATAGCGGGTACGTGTCGTTGTCACCGAAAGTAAACAGGATCGCATTTTTTGCGCAGCTGTTCAGGTAGTCTTTAGCTACATCACTTGCCAGGTGTTTCTTACTTCGGTCATGATCATCCCATTCCTGCCGGGCCATCATGATAGGAGCAATGATGCAAACCGCGGTGGCTGCAATATTGATTAGCCTTGTGTTTTGGCCGCCCGAAGAAATTGCCCGTATGGCATACACAATCGCTGCGGTAAAAAGTGCATAAAGAGCAGCTATCATCAGGGCAACGGGCAAAGATTCCCTGGTGTGCCAGGCGAAACTCATCAGTGCGATAAAAAACGAAAGAACCGTACCCTGGATTAAAATACTGTTGAAGAGTTTTTTGTTTTCTTTTTCACCCACCATGCGGACGATGGCCACCACCGCCAACCCAAGCCACACGGCGTAACCATAGAAGGAACCCACATATGCATAGTCTCGTTCACGAGGTTGGTTGCCAGGTTGATTTAGATAGAGAACAACAGCAATGCCGGTCATAAAAAACAAAAGAAAGTTTACGATCCAATCTTTCCTGTCCCTCGTAAACTGGTACACACATCCTAAGATGCCCAACAAGAATGGGAGCAGGAATAATTTATTATGTGCCTTATTATTGGTGCTGCTGGCGGGCATCCTGCTCTGATCACCCAACATTTGGTTATCGATAAATGAGATTCCCGTGATCCAATTGCCATCTCGCACATTGCCTAATCCCTGTACATCATTTTGTTTCCCGGCAAAATTCCACATGAAGTATCGCCAATACATGAGGCCTAACTGGTACGTAAAGAACCACTGGATGTTGTCGCCATAAGTTGGCGGATCATACCCTGTTACATTGCCCCGCTCATCTCTCTGCACAAGATTTAACCAATCCGCATAAAATTGCTTGTGACCCTGGTCATCGCTTCCGTCCCAAACACGAGGAAATAGTTGCATATCCTCGTCCTGGTATTCATAACTTTTTTGTTTGCCAATAGAGATATACCGGTCTTTTCCTTTCACATATTGCATTTCCCCTTCCTTAAATGCGATGTATCCCGGATGGTCGGGATCTTCTTTAGGCTGTGCCACGTAATGCGGCCCATATAGCAATGGTTGTTCTCCGTACTGCTCGCGGCTTAAATAATAGACAAGGCTCATGGGGTTGTCCACGTTGTTCATGTCAATCGATGGGTTCGCATTTGAGCGGATGAGCGTGGTGAAATAGGTTGAGTAGCCAAGCATCATGAAAGCGTAACACCATAAGGCCAACTTGATACCTTTTGTATGATAGGTCTTGAATAAATAAGCAAGAAAACCTGCCGCCAGCAACAACATTGCTTTAAAGATGCGAGCAAAAGAAGAATCGGATTTCGTAATGTAAGGGAGGAATAATAACACGAAGAAAACGCCTAACCAAATTGACATTTGGGTTTTGGTAACCTTGTTATCCTTGAAACGCAAACCAATCACGATCAAAGCTGCGATAGCCATGAAATAAAAAGCGAATCCGAAAAAGAACGGAAGGTGGAAACCGTTAACCGCGAAAATGTCCATGACACCGGCAGCTTTCATCGAGTATTGAATGATGACAGCCTGAACCAGGCCCGTAATAGCACACGCGATGATGAAAGCAAGTATTGCATTCCAGAACTTATATTGATAGCGGCGGAAGTAATAGATCATCACCACAGCAGGTATGGTTAATAAACCGAGCAGGTGAACGCCAATAGAAAGTCCCATCATGAAGAAGATGAAGATGATCCAGCGGTCGGCGCGGCTCCTTGCGGCTAAATCATTTCCTGCTCGCTCATCGGCGTGTTCCCACTTTAGCATTCCCCAAAATGTAATGGCAGTAAAGAACGATGATAGACCATATACTTCGCCCTCGACCGCACTAAACCAGAATGAATCGCTAAAACAATAGGCCATCGAACCCACAACACCTGCGCTCATCACGGTAATCAGTTGTTGCTCGGATATTTGTTCGCCCATAGTGACAAACATTTTTCGTGCAAAGTGCGTAATGGTCCAAAAAAGAAGAAGAATGGTAAAACCACTGGCAAAGGCGCTCATCATATTTACGGCGTGAGCTGCCGTTGTTGGACTGTTTCCAAAAAGAATAATGAAAAAGCGGCCAAGCAAAACGAAAAGTGGAGCACCGGGCGGATGGGGGAGTTGTAATTTGTAAGCACTCGACACAAATTCACCGCAATCCCAAAAGCTTCCTGTTGCTTCGCGTGAGAGAAAATAAACAGCACAGGCAATAACACCCACTACCCAGCCTGTAATGTTGTTGACTTTTCTAAAATTCATAAAGGAGTTGATTTGATCCGCGAATGCGGGCAGGCAAAAATAGCGTTTCGAAGGTAGATTTAATAGGGTAGTTGTAAAACAATTATTAAAAATG
>VBAU01000443.1 GCA_005883855.1 Bacteroidota bacterium | reverse complement strand
GGCCACAAGGTTGGATACTGTATGCTCGACAGTGCGTCTAATAATACCACCGCAATATTCGAACTTCAACCCCTCCTCGAAAGCCGCTTCGGAGCAGACGCCGTCTTGATAGGACCTGGAGAACGTCGTCTCCGTTGCTTTGGTCATGGCCTCAATCTTGGTGCAAAGGATATGATCTTCGGTCACAATCTCCAAGCTATCGAATCGCAAAGCTTCAATCTTGATGACGAAAAGGCACAAGAGGAGGAGTTCTTGCGTTGGAGGAAAGCCGGCGCCACCGGGAAAGGACACAATTTGGTGATCTTCATTAAAGGTTCAGATCAACGCCAAGCAGCCTTCCGAAAAGTCCAAATGGAAATGTGCCACTGGGATCATTCGATCATGCCGCCCTTGAATAACAAAGCTCACTGGAATACAGTCCTTTTGATGATCAATGCCCTGTTGAACTGTCGGGAACCTATCGAACTGTATATCAATATATCCCTTTCCGGTAAGACAATGGATAAAAAGGATAAAGCAAGGCTTGAGCGATGTAGGCTTGATGAGAATGAATGGGAGGAGCTAATTCAGCTACACGCCCTTTTATACGAGTTTTGGGAGCTGACAATGAAAATGCAGGGTAGCGTCGCCAAGCAAATTCTACGAGAGAGTAGCGATCTTATCGATGTAACAGTCTACGGTAAGCCCGGCGTCAAACTCGTACATAAACCTATAACCCCCATCCACACAGCTGCATTTACCAGCGAAGACGGGGCTTTATTCAACGTACTTCCCGCATTTGACAAGATTCTATCCTCGTTAGAAGAAGCGAAGAAGAAACACGTTGAAAACTCATACTTTGCAACATGTATCAATCTGGCATGGAGTAAAATGGACGATTACTACCAGAAAACCGACATTTCGAAGGTCTACCTTGTTGCCTCCGTCCTTGATCCTCGAGTCAAAATGTGTTATTTCGAGAAGAGCTGGAAAAAGGAATGGTTAGAGGGAGCTCGAGATAAATTAGACAAATATTGGGAGGATTTTACCATCGCAATGAAGGTTGATGCATGTCGCAATGCTGGAGAATCATCGGATTGTGAGATGCTTGAATCGCAGAACTCTGATACAACGTTTGGAAGCTGGAGGGAGGCAGATGACAAGGGATTTGAGAATCAAAGCGAATGGGAAAAGTATTTGGAGGCGGGGCGTGTTAGGGATCACAAGGCATTCTCGGTATGGCGTTGGTGGATTGCTCATCAGGACGAGTATCCGATTTTGTCACAAATTGCTTTGGAGGTTTTAGCTATTCCAGCAATGTCGACAGAGGTTGAACGTGTTTTCAGCGGGTATTTCATCGAACTTCCTTTGATTAATCATAGAACAAAATTGACACTTACTCCTCTTCGTAGCAGATTGCTGCCCGATGCGGTTGAGGCTGTTGAAGTTTGCGTCGCTCTACATAAGAAAAAGCTTTTTGTTAAAGGAGAGTGAGGATGAACGGGGGTGGAGCGGTGGTTTTTTTGAATCGGCTGTTTGGATGAATATTTCGATGACGTGGCAAATTTAAGCGGAGTTTCGTAATTTCTCATTTCTCATAGTATTGGAGACATTTAGTTTTGGGTAGGAGACGAAAATTTAATGGATGGATGTTTATTAATAAAACTTTGGTGAGCTTTTGATGAGAAGGCGAGAAGACGACGTGATGAGAGAGACTGAGCCGCAAAATCGGCGATTTCTTTTAGGAATCGACTAATCGGTAGAATCGACGCGATTCC
>VBAU01000442.1:1697-4044 GCA_005883855.1 Bacteroidota bacterium | reverse complement strand
TTGCCTGGCGACAAATAAACTGGTCATTTACTGTCAAGAGCGCTGTTGCTATTGCTTTGCTGGCGCTTGCGGTGGCGGTCATCCCTTACCCAGTCGTGACCAACGATAAATTGTTAATTGCTGTCTTCGGCGGATTTTTTCTTGGCGCAGGTATCGGCCTCACGATACGTGGTGGCGGGGTGATAGACGGTACCGAAATCCTGGCAATTTTCTTTAACCGAAAAAGCAGTTTGTCGGTTGGCGATTTTATTCTTTTGTTCAACGTCCTGATCTTCTCGGTCGCAGCTTACCTGTTGTCGGTTGAGATTGCTTTGTATTCCATCCTGATCTACCTGGCAGCATCGAAAACTGTCGACTTTATCTTAGAGGGTATCGAAGAATTTACAGGTGTCATAATCATTTCACCGCGCAACAGGGAAATTGCCGAGATGATAAGAAACAAACTTCAACGCGGCCTTACCATTTATGCGGGCAGAAAAGGATATGGCAAAAGAGGTGAAACTTATTCGTCTACAGAAATTATTTTTACTGTTATCACTCGTTTAGAAATCAGCAGACTTAACGCGGAGATCGAAAAAATTGACGCGAATGCTTTTGTTGTTACACACAGTATCAAGGATACGAGAGGTGGGATGGTTAAAAAAAGACCCTTGAAGCAATAGATCAATAGTTACCAAACAAATGCTGCTTGTATTTCTACGGTTAGAAAGATTTATTTTGTAAGATAAAATCCTTTTGTACCTTTTCACCTCTTTCAGTCCCTGCGATAGCTTCAAACCTTATTTTCACCTTAAAATATTTATATGCGAAGAAGTAACTATGGTTATTTGCTGCTTGCATTGTTGGTGATAACAGGGTTGGCGGGCACGGTCACTTCTATAAGCATAACTTCCAAAGAAAGAAAATTCGCCGCCACACATCTTAAGGATACTAAAGTTGATGTGCTGAAGAGCATAAAAGGTCTTTCCCAGGCACAGTTGGATTTTAAAACAAAACCCGACAAGTGGTCGATCAGGGAATGTATCTACCACATCGCCATTTCGGAGAACACGTTATGGCGCCTCCTGCAAAGCACAATGAAACAACCGGCTAATCCGGAAAAGCGCTCTGATATTAAATTAACGGACGACCAGGTCATTCGTATGGCGGAAGATAGAAGCAGAAAATTCAAAACCACGCAGAACCTTGAGCCCAAAAACACTCCTTATAAAACGCTTGATGAAGCGCTCGAAAGTTTCAAATCTATAAGAACGGAACATATCAAATACATGAAAACAACCACCGAGGATTTGCGAAACCACATTGCGCAATTACCAGTAGGATGGGTTGACTGTTACCAAATATGTCTTTTTATGTCGGCTCACAGTAACCGGCATATGCAACAAATAGAAGAGCTAAAAGCAGCTCCGAATTTTCCATCCCGATAATTGTCGGGATAAAGAACCGAAACTAACTCAAGGTTGAAAAACCTGGGCCCCAAGTTCCCGTAAGGACGAGGGGCCCCTTTTTGAATATCGAACAAGGAATAACGATCGGCGAATGTCGAATGCTTCAGTTCAGCGTTCATCATTCCTTGTTCATTATTCATTATTCATTATTCCTTCTCCTATAAACATCCGGATCATGCCTTTCCATCCACCTATCCGGCCTGGCGAAGGGCTTGAAACCAAATTGCGCATACAGGCGATGAGCGTCTCTTGTAGCGAGTGTAAATCTTCGCAAACCTTGCAATTGCGGGTGATCAAGGATACTTTGAATTAGCCACTTTGATAACCCTTTGCCGCGGTGCGTCGGGAGTATAAAAACATCAGCCAGATAAGCGAATGTGGCAAAATCGCTGATCACCCTTGCAAAGCCAGCCAACATTTCCCGGTGATAAATCGCGAAACAAAGCGAGTTTTCAATACCGCGCCTGACTATTTCCATCGGAATTTCCTCGGCCCAATAAGACCGCGAAAGAAAACCATGAACCGTCTTGATATCAATCTTTGACGTATCTGTTGATAGTACATAATCGTCTTTACGCCACTCTCTTATTTCCATTGTTTAGTTGTTATTTTGCAAAAGTAAATTGCCCCATATGACAAATTCGGTAAAAGATCTTTTTTCTTCTCACGCTGACATTTATGCAAAATACCGTCCGTTGTATCCCATTGAGCTTTACAAATTCGTCCTTGATCACGTGGCAGAAAAAGGAGCGGCCCTTGATTGCGGAACAGGCAATGGGCAGGCGGCTGGCGTTTTGGCGGATCATTTTAGAGAGGTGCATGGAACCGATATAAGTGAAAAGCAGATCAAGAACGGAATTCAAAAGGACAATCTCTTTTATCATGTTTGCAAGGCAGAA
>VBAU01000442.1:0-1679 GCA_005883855.1 Bacteroidota bacterium | reverse complement strand
ACCCTTCGCCGATAATTATTTTGACTTAATCACGTCAGCAACGGCAGTGCACTGGTTTCAATTTGACCAGTTTTTTTCCGAGATAAGACGCGTAGGAAAAAACAACTCAATAGTTGCGTGCTGGGCTTACAAGGTTTTTCGAACCGATCAGGAGACCATCAATAAGCTGGTCGATAGATTCTATAATGAAACTATACATGACTATTGGGACTCCGAAAGAAGACACGTGGACGAGGAGTATAAGAATATTCCAGTGCCGTTTAGGGAAGTTAGAAATCCCGGTTTTGCAACGCAGTTGTCATGGGATCTTCAAACATTGGAGGGATATTTGAACACATGGTCGGCGGTGCAACATTTTATCCAGAAAAACAAGGTAAACCCGGTGAATCAGCTGATGGAAGAAATAAGACATGAAGTAGGTGCAGATGACAACATACTGATGACTTTCCCCATCTTTATGCGAATGGGAATCATCAGCAAGTAGAACATTTTTGTTTATTCATTCATATTCAATAGTTAACGGGGTAAAATGACTATTGCACAAACACGGATTAATCTTTATTTTGTGTTCCAATCTGTGATATGAAAAAACTTGGTTTCATAGTAATAGCCCTAACCGTTTTGGCTTCTTGCAACAAAATCATTGATAAGAAGGCACAAGACGCGATCATGAAGGTGATGACAGACGGCCAATGGGTGATAACAAATTTTACATCCAACGGCACTGATATCACAACTGATTTTAGCGGTTATAGTTTTCAATTCTTCGATGATTACACAGTAAAGGCTATGAAGAACGGTACACTTGAAAAGAGCGGTACGTTCCAGGGGGATGTCAGTACAATGACCATTTCGTCCAATTTTCCAAACGCTGTGAATCCTCTACTACTACTTAATGGAACCTGGCATGTCACAAATACCAGCGATACCTACGTGATAGCTAACATGACCATTGGCACCGAAGTGAGAACGCTTAGATTAGACAAACAGTAACCCCTGTTTTCCCAATCCATCCTGCCGTTAAACAAGTTAGTCAAATTCATGTCTTAGAAAAGATCGACCAATCCTTGAAATCACTGGATAATAATTAAAACCTAATTTCGTTTGTCGTAAACCCTTTAAAAACACTGCCTTGAGGTGGAGATTGGGAATCATCCCGTTTAGACTGTTTGGCATCATTTCTTTGATGATTTCGTCTGTGCTTGCGCGGGGCCAGGCGCCTGTCGCGGATTTCAGCGCGTCAGCGACTTCCGGATGCTCCCCGCTAACCGTAACCTTCACTGACCTGTCGGCAGGAAGCCCCTTTTCATGGAACTGGGATTTTGGAAATGGTCAACTGTCTACGTCACGTGCCCCGACCGTTACTTTTTCGCAGCCGGGCACGTATACGGTAAAGCTCGTGGTCAAGAATGCTTCGGGGGTAGATGAGGAGATTAAGACAAATTACATAACCGTTTCTCCTGCACCGTCCGCTTCTTTTTCCGCAAATCTAACCACAGCCTGCGTTCCCGCCACAGTCCAGTTTCGCGATCAGTCAACTGTTCCTCCCGGCGCTGGTTCCATCACGGGCTGGTCTTGGGATTTTGGTGATGGGGGTACTTCCACCGTGCAAAATCCATCACACAATTATACGGCGACAGGTTTTTACACTGTTTCGTTAGTTATTACCAGTAGCATGG
>VBAU01000441.1:4338-6277 GCA_005883855.1 Bacteroidota bacterium | reverse complement strand
TACCGCCCGATACGGCCACGCGTTGATAATTAAAACTGATCGTTACGCTGGCCCCAAGATTCAGGCGGGGCGTCGCCAGCTGGCTAGTACTGTTGAGCTGCGATGTGACGCTTCCAATTCCATCGATTGGAGCACTACCGTTGTGACTTACGGTGTTGAATGACCAACATTGGCTAATTAGATTGGTGAAGTCGCTCGATGTTTCGAAAGTTTCAACGATCTGCGAGAACGATTTCGCTGCAATGAGTGACGTGCATGCGAATAGTGTAAAAATCTTTTTCATTTCTTAGGGTTTTTGAATTATTTAATAGAGATTCAAATGGCCCATAGAAACATTGGAAATGTAGCTGTTCTCAGGATGTTTGGAGAGCGGAATCAGTAGGAGAATTGGACGGACTGCGGTTAACAGTTAACTCGATTGTAGGAGAAGCCGTAATGATAACGGGTGAAAAAATTGAGAGGGTCAACAGTACGGATTCAACTAATCGTAGTTTTTCGAAAGGAATATGTGGTTTTCTGTAATGAACCACAAACCTAATATGCAGTTTTTGTTTTTGCAAGCGTTTTTTTATAAAAATTTCTGCGTTGCGTTTTAAACTCTTCATAATCAGTACCACCGTATTTCTTCGTTCTTTATGGCAAAAGCTCATCGCGCCTTTCGCAGTTTTTTGTGTCTTGCTTCGTGAAAGAAAGAGATCCGCGAAGGGACCTCCTTTTTTGATCCCGTCTTTTATTAACGTCATTGCTTTATGAATTTTGCTGTATAGGTCCTATCGATCGAGAATTGAAGTACATACAGTCCCTTTGCCGTTGTGGATGGCGATGGAATACTGACAACATTCGCGCCCCGGTAAAAATCGATTTTTTGCTTCAATTGAGCACGCCCGGCGACATCAAGTATAATTACGTCGACATGACCATTCATTCCTGATTCAAATCTAAAAGTCAACTTGTCCGTTGTAGGATTGTTCAAAATCTTCAGCGAGCCGCCGCCATGGGTCTCCTTTTCGAAGACCAATATTTTTGAATAATCAACAGCATTTGACTTGTCGTACATCTTAAGGCGATAATAGACTCTGGCGGGGTTATTCACTGTTTCATAGAAATTATAGTTTTCTGCCCCTGCTTTTTCTGTGCTATATACCAAACCCTGCGTAGCAAAGTTGGTTCCGTCAAAACTTCGCTCTATCTCAAAACTCTCAACGGTTTCATTTTCTGCAGCCGTCCAATTCAGAGTAACCGTATTATTATCCATGGTGCCCCGCAAATCGATCAGCTTAACCGGTAAAGGGATTCCCGGCGTTCTGATCACACTCGTTGATGCAAGGCCTGACAACCGTTTCTGATTTCTGTGACCGTCAAGTTATAAGTACCCTCTACTGAAGTTGTAGGATTTCTTAAACTGGAAGAAAATCCTGAAGGCCCTGTCCAGCTATACATCAATCCCTGTGAACCTCCGAATGGTGTAATAATATTACTTGCAACGGGGTCACCACCTAACAACACTACTGTAGAGGCTGGATTACTATTCAACGGATGTGGGGCCGCTGCTGCTGAAGGCGAAGTTGTCTCTTCCATAGCGAGCATCAAGGACCAGGTAACCGTTTTGAACGGAATAACGCGGCACCGCCATGCCTTTGTCAAAAACATAATTCTCTCCGGCGAGTAAATGCGTTGTCGCGGTCGCTGCTCCTGTGGTATCGATCAGACCAATGGATGTTGTGTTGGAGTTTTTAAACCAGTCATGTGTCCCTAAGGGATTCCAGGAACCAACCAGGTGATAATTTGATTTTAGATCGCCATCAATTCCGAAATTGGCGGCTGAACCGCTGGGCAGTGATTGGGAAAAACTTTCGGAAGTAAGCAAAGAACAACCACCTATGAGACATAGGGTAAAAAATGTTTTCATTTCTTAGGGTTTGAATTAATTAATCGAAAT
>VBAU01000441.1:2519-4216 GCA_005883855.1 Bacteroidota bacterium | reverse complement strand
TGACAGTCTTAGAATGGTTGCAAAAATTCACCGCTCTTTACAGTCTGGCTGATCAGATTTCTGTAAATTTTGGTTTCATCCAAAAGGTGATTCTGTGTGATCTTGATTAGAAAGCCGTAGTAGGCAGGGCAAGTCGGAGATGTAACTGGTACGGATTCGCTAACAGTAATTTCTCTAAGTAGGATAGTGTTTTTTACAATTGCTACTGCAAATCTAAATTCGTCTCCCAAGTTCCTTAAAGTTTTTGCATTTCCGGCATTGAGTTGATTTCAAGCAAAAATGTGAAATACATTTGCTTCAATTATGACACCTGTTATTGTCGTAAAACATGTATCCAAAGATTTCAAAGAAATAAAGGCCCTGGATGATCTTTCCTTTTCTGTACCTGAAGGAAAAGTGTACGGGTTCCTCGGTCAAAATGGTGCAGGTAAATCTACGATGATCCGTATACTTCTTACGCTTGTTCGACCGACGTCAGGCGTGGTTGAAATTTTTGGAATGGACCTTAAAAAAAACAGGAAGCAAATTCTAAAGAATATTGGTGCTATCATTGAAAGGCCGGATTTATATAAATATCTCACAGCGAAGCAAAACCTGGAAATCTTTGCCGTCATGAGTGGAGTAAAAATTCGTGAAAAGGAAATCATGGAGCAATTAAACAAGGTGGGACTTGCACAAAGAGTAAATAGCAAGGTAAAAACTTATTCGCAGGGCATGCGACAAAGACTAGGCATTGCGGTGGCACTGATTCATGATCCGGAATTAATTATTCTCGATGAACCCATGAATGGCCTCGATCCCCAGGGCATTGCAGATGTGAGAAATCTGATCCTGCATTTAAGTAAAGACCTCGGCAAAACTCTTTTTGTTTCCTCGCACTTACTCAGTGAAATGGAGTTGATCGCAGATTCAATGCTGATTATTGACAAGGGCAAAAAAATTGTGGAAGGCAAAGTTGCCGAATTGTTGAATCCGGGCGAAACGAATGTGGAGTTAGAAACGATGAACATCGAACAAAGCAGAAAGCAGATCCAGGGCTCACTGTGGGGGAAGCATTTCGTAGGGGAATCAAATGGTAAAATGATTTTGAAAATGGAGTCAGATAAAATACCAGTCTTTATCCGGGATATTTCCCAGATGAATATTGACATCATTTCCGTTCGCCCAAAGCACAGTTTAGAGGATTATTTTTTATCACTAACAGCTCATCATGGTTAGACTCTTAAAAATTGAGTTATACAAGATCTTTAAACGGCCAAGAACATACATTGCGTTTGCAGTGATCACTGTCATCATATTATTAGTCCAGATTGCACTAAAATTTGGCGGGGAAGAATACGTTGACCTGATGATGACCGGCGCAAAAGAAACTTTTGACATTCCTGTTCATCAAATACTCAACGGCTATCTTGTTTGCTTTATTATTCTAAATCTTCTACTGATTCATGTGCCAATACTCGTAGCGTTAATTGCCGGCGACGTTGTAGCGGGCGAGGCCAATATGGGAACGCTTCGTTTACTTGTGTCAAAACCGGTTAGCCGCTTTCAATTACTATGGGTTAAATTTTTAGCTTCATCCGTTTATACAATAGCCCTTTTGATCTGGGTGGCCGTTTTTGCCCTTTGCCTAAGCATTTTGTTATTTGGCACGAATCAACTTGTTGTTGCACGAAAGGACGAGTACGATATCATTTCCA
>VBAU01000441.1:0-2485 GCA_005883855.1 Bacteroidota bacterium | reverse complement strand
GCGTTATGGGGCCGCATTCATTTTTGCTGGACTCGGTTTAATTACGGTTGCTGCCTTAGCATTTATGTTTTCGGTTTTTGCAGACAATTCTGTAGGCCCAATTGTAGCCACTGTTTGTGTTATAATTATTTTTACCATTTTAACTCAATTGCAGATTCCGTTTTACGATGAAACAATCAAGCCTTATCTTTTTACCACACACATGTTAGGCTGGAAGGGTTTTTTTTATGTGAGAGGGGAGGAAGGAGTGACCATTGAAGGGTCTATTGAACATTTTTCACAAATTATTAAAAGCGCTTTAATCCTGGTTGGCTACACAGCAGTATTTTTGGCGATTGCTGTTTGGTATTTCAATAAAAAAAATATTTTGAGTTAATTCCTATGAGGTGTCTTTTTGTTTTAGCAGGTGTATTGTTGTTCATTCACAAAACGCAGGCCCAGTCTGCGGAGAGCTTAATTCAAAAAGTGAAGGCAAAATTTGAGAAGATACACAACTATGAGGCAGATGCAACCCTAAAGACCAATGTAAGTTTTATTAAAGCTCCCATTGCCAATGTTAAGATATTTTACAAGAAACCTGATCAGTTAAAGATTATTAATAAAAATGGAATTTCATTTATGCCCAGGGGCTCAGTTAATATTAATTTTGGGGGCGTCCTCATACATAATAGCGATTATGATGTAATTGATGCAGGGAAGGATAGCACCGGTTTGCACGTTGTAAAACTGTTACCTAAAGAAGATACGGCCGATATCGTACTTTCAACTCTCTATATTGATGAAAGAAACCTGTTGATCAAAAAATCAAAAACGACTACAAGGGAAAACGGCACCTACGAGTTAGGTATGACATACGGAAAATATTCTGAGTATGGATTGCCTGATAAGATCGTCTTTTCCTTCAATACGAAGGAGTATAAACTACCAAAAGGAGTTACTTTCGATTATGACGAAGGGTCAAAGAAAAATGAAGAACGATTAAGAATTAAAAAGGGTAGGGTAGAAATTACTTACACCAATTATATCATCAACAAAGGGTAGTTATTCCTTTTTAATTCTGACTTGTTGCTGATTTGCCTGTTTGTTAATGACTGACTGTTGATTTGTCCTCGGCACGGATTGAGAGCGTTGTTGCGCAGCTGCTTGCTGTGTTGAGTTACTAGTGCTCGGCTGGAGCTGTATGTTTCCGGAATTTGAAGGCGTGGTTTGCTTAATTTGTTGTATCATTTTATCTCTCGCAATTTGCTTTTGATTCACCTGGTTCATAACTGACGTAAATGATCTTTGACTGGGCCTTTGTTGACCATAGGCGGTTGTAAAGAAAACCATCGTCATCAATAGGGTGAAGAAATTTATCAGAATTATTTTTTTCATATTTCTCTTTTTGAATTGGTAATTATTTTATGCTTACCAGTACATTGATCTTTCCAGTAGATTGTTGGTTGTATTCTTGCAATGCTTTACCAATTACTTGTCCCACTTTCACTTTATCAGGATCTGCCTTCATAGCAGCGCCGGGTGTAGAAGAAGTAACCAGTAAGTCTCCGCGTTTGATCTCGCCACCTTCCAGGCACACTTTTGTTGGAATAACTCCGACAATTCCCATTGGAACCATTGCGTCCAACTGATCTTGCTCCGCATTTTTTTCTGTTAATAACACGCCTGGTTTTGTAGCGTACACCCCAGCGACCAGTGTTGAATAGGCGGATGAAGATTTTTCAACTTTTCGGTCAGAGCTTTGTGAAATAACAAGCACATCACCTGCTTCGTAGTCTTTGAGGTTGCCCGAGATGTCGAATGCCTCGGCCACGTCCGCTCCCGAATTTTGAGTACCCCCATTGAAAAAGCCTTTTCCCGTCGCATCGATTCTGGCTTTATTCACGCCACCCACTTGAAAGACGGCAAGATTACCAGAAGCTGACTCAAGCGAGGCAAGAAGCGCGGTACCGTTGACAGCACCGCCAGAATTTGCGACGGCGGACACACCTATTCCATTATTACCAGAATTTGTTCCTATCACTGCCGGTGTTGCAGCTCCATTGTTCATGCCGGTAATAGCTTCACCGCCTGCTGCGTTAAGACCAAAAATTCCTGCCGCGAAGGGATTGAAAGTGATTCCCCATACTCCATTGCCTTGATCACTCGAACCGTATACGCCATTACCAGTTCCTACGGTGTTTGCAACCAATGCGTCAGAGCCATTGGAGGCATTAGCAATATCGAAGTATCCGCTCGAATAAGTATTGCTCGAACCAAAAACGCCATTACTATTGGCGGAGTATCCCTGCACGCCATTGTTGTTCACGGAAGTTCCGTATACACCAATGCCGAATCCACTATGCGAGCCCCACACTCCAATTCCATTTGAACTTGTTCCACTGTTAATTCCGCGGATAGCTGCAGAAGAAGTACCGGGCGAAGTGGATGAAATTTTTCCGACTATTCCAATTGCGTTTGCATTTACGGATGAGTTAATTCCTTCTAA
>VBAU01000440.1:1906-5345 GCA_005883855.1 Bacteroidota bacterium | reverse complement strand
ATGGTTTTTGTCTTTCGTTAATCTTGAACAAGTCCGATGATGTTACTGTCCTTATCTTTTACACTCGCAACTAATCTTCCTCCTCCAACATTTTTTATGTCCCGAATGATTTCCGCACCAGCATCAATAAGAATTTGTAAACCATTCTTAATGTCGTCAACATGATAAAATGCTGTCATTCTCGCTTCAGGACTATTAGGAACTAAACCAATATCCTGGTCGCCAATCTTGAAACCAACATAATAAGGTTGGTCTGAATATGGGTCAACCTCTAATAGTTTACGAAATAGTGTCTTTGCCTGCGTTATGTCCTTAACAGGATAAATAATAGTTTTGACGCCCTTATTCATATACTTATATTTTATTGTCCTACTCTTTTGGATTTTCGGCCTTTCCCGTTTTTGCTGTGGTTTCTGCTCCACACTATTTTTAGTTGTTGTAGGCAGTGTTTGTTTGGCGTGTTTCGCCTTGATTTTTGTTGTTTTATTTTTTTGCTTTGTATTTTTTCATTATGGTTTCCATTTTAGTAAACCTATCCTCCCACATTTTGCGGAAGGGTTCAATAAAGTCGGCTATTTCTTTCATTTTTTTTGGGTTGAAGTGATAGTAAACTTCTCTGCCGTTTTGCTCTTGTTTGAGTAATTCGCATTCGGTGAGTATTTGCAAGTGTTTTGAAACTGTCGGTCTTGCCGTATCAAAGTTTGATGCTATGGCCCCGGCAGTCATGGATTGCGAAGCAACCAACACAAGTATAGCCCTTCTTGTCGGGTCTGCCATAGCCTGGAAAACATCTCTCCTTAGAAGCATTGCGTAGTCATTTGACTACAAATATACATGTAGTTATTTGACTACACAAGTTTTTTTTTCAGGAATTTTTTAGGAGACTAAAATCAATATGATTTGAGCCAGGCGTTGGCTGATGTGTGATGATGCGTTTGTTGGCTCGTTGTTTGAGTCTCTCTATGTCCAGTATGAAAGGATAAGTGCAACAACTATTGTCGCAACTAAATGATAACCGCTGTTAATAAAAAATAATTTCCACGAATGTTTTTCCCAAACAACTCTGCTTATATGAACTGGAACAAAAAATCCAATCCAGACTGAGATTGCCGAATTGATGCCCATTGCAAATGGATTCATTTTGTTTGCGCCGGGAATGTATTGCCAACCTGCTAAATAGAATGCAAACACCCATGCAAAAAGAAAGTTTCCGATTACCATCAGTACCATTCCTTTCATCATAGCTTTTCTGCCGGGTCGCATGTTGGGGTCATAACCCATTTCTTTTGTCCATGCTTTTGCAAAGAGTGCAGCATACCAAAGAAATCCAATAATGAAGTTGATTACAACCGCTGCTAAAACTGCGACAATATTTATGTGAAGTGGCATGTTATTTATTTTTTGATTTGGGTAATGATTAATGTTTCCATTCTGTTGAATGCAGAACCCCAACCATTATAGAAGCCCATTTTTTCCTGTTGCTTGCAATATTCTTCTGTTTCGTGAACAACGCTGAAAGTGAAATTTGTTTTATCTCCGTCTGCTTCAAATAACACATGCAACTCTACACCTTCAGTCATAGGTTTGAAATCTGCTGATGTTACAATTTTTTTAAGCGGTTCAATTTCTAAGTATGTTCCTTCTGAAATAAATAAATTTCCGTCAGGCATTGGCGCACTGTATTTCCATTTGCCGCCAACTTTGAAGTTGTGTTCAATCAAATTTAATTTCATTCCGGGTGGAGCCCACCATTGGATTACATGGTCTGAATTTGTCCATGCTTCCCAAACTAATTTTACAGGTGCGTCAATAACCTTCTTTATGGTTAGTGTCCGATTTGATGCGTCATTTGATTTGCTCATTTTTTTTTGTAACTTGTTTACATACTTCTCAAAGGAGTCAATTCTCTCTGTCCATTGTTTGTGATACTTCTCTAACCATAAAAATGCTGGAATAAGATTTTTAGGTTGAACCTTACAAAAGCGTTCTCTACCAACTGTCTCAATTTCTATTATCCCACATTCATTTAATATTTTAATGTGCTGGGAAACAGCAGAACGGCTGATATGAAATTTGTCTGCAATTGTATTTAATGTCATTGCTTCATGTGCAACAAGTTCAATTATCTGTCGTCTTGTTGGGTCTGCAATTGCCTGAAAAACATCTCGTCTTGCTACTTCTGCCATTTTGTGTAAGCATTTACTTACGCAAATGTAATGTAAGTATTTACTTACACAAATTTATTTTCAATTATTTTTATGGAGGTGATAATGATCGGTGTCCGGGTGGTTGTATGATGTCCTTTAACAGAGATCGCTAACCTCTGTGGCTCTATTTCTACTTCTTTGAGGATTTCGCCTTCTTGTTGAAGTCCAAAGCGAGTCTTATCCAGTACTCAAAGTCCTTTTTCGTTTTCATTCCGCTGTCATCCACAAGTACATATCCTTTCATCGGTCGCTTGGTGAAGTCCATTGTCCGACAACCAGTTTTTTCAACCGCTTGTTCGTGAAAGTCTGGGTCAATGCGACACATAAGTTCGTCCTTGATAATGCCAACACACATTTTACCATTATACATAAAAGTCAAACCGCCCATCATTTTTTTTTCTTCAATGTTGGGAAGGTCTGCAAGTCGTTCACGAATTCTGTCCGCCAATTTTTCACTATAAGCCATAGACAAATTTATTATTTCTCCGTATAGGCTTTTAGTCCACTGAAGAATTTTTTAATACCACTGTCTGATTGTTTGCGAATCATTAAAGCATCAAGAATTTTACCAAAGAAACCAAATACATGACTGTTACAGTTAGCGATGGGTGTCCGGATGCAAAATCTGTTGAGGTTGTTTCTATTGTTTCTATAGTGCCAGTTGGCATTAGTCCAAATCTCCGAATATTGCCAACATCGTCTCGAAGTTCAGAATTTGCTTTTAAATATTCTTTTGCAATTCGATAAGGGTCGGAATTATTAAAATCATAAATAAGATATCCTGCGAGTAACACTTCAAAAGATGCCATCGTAATCCCCAATTTGACCCAGAATGTTTTTCTGCCTTGCCTGGTTCTAGTTCTATTAAGGTTGATAAGATAGAAGAGTAGTGAAATCAGCAAAATTATGCAGCCCAACTCTTTCCTATCCCAGAAAAAGTACAAGTGAAGCTCACGACAGAGATTGCCATAAACAACTAAAGTGACGCCCATTGTAAAAGTGAGTCTCGTGATTCTTCTCATAAGTTTTGATGGTCGAAAAAAATGGTTGCTAACGACGTCAAGGCATTTGTGCTGTCGGGGCGTTCATCCATTCGTCGGCCCCGGCGACGGTTGCCGAACGTTGTTACTGAAGATAAAAATTTATTCTGTTGCGGAGTAGAATTACGTCAGCCGACAAATGCTGAGCAGCGAACCGAACGATGAAACACGGTATTCACTAGCCCCAATTGG
>VBAU01000440.1:0-1893 GCA_005883855.1 Bacteroidota bacterium | reverse complement strand
CAATGATGAGTCTTTTGATCCCTCAAATGCGTTTGTTGTGCTGTCGTGTCTATTGTTTTTACTTAGACGCAAATTCATATTGTTTAATTAGGCTAATCTTTCCTTCTTTATTAAAACTGAATTGCTGAAAGAAATCTATACTTTTAGGAGCTCCATTTTCTTGTGTAGTTATCATGCTTCCATAAACAAACACCCAGTCTTCATTACTGTCAGAACTTTTTAAAGGAATTACAGACTGTAACCTGATTTTAAGGTTCTTGAATCCTGAACGGATTTCTTTAAGCCTAGTATTGCTTTAGCTTTTTCAAAAAAATCATTGACTCCCATAAAACGGATTTCAATTTCATCAGCTATCAGGTCTGGTTGTTTAAAATCATCTGTTTCAAAATCTTTTAGAAAGCTCATCACTATTTTATTATAAGAAGTATTGCCTTTTTCCCACTGGTTCGAATAAATGGAAGTATAAAGGTTCGGCATGTTTTGAGCAATGGCATTCTTAGTTTCTTCACGAATGTTGTTACTTATACTGTCCATCTGTATTTTATCATTAGTAATAATGTGCCCATATTTCTCTGCCCATTGTTCAAAGCCCGGAGCAATTTCATCAAGTGCAATAATAAATGCAAGGTCATCTTCATGATAGATTTTCACATTACTGAGATTCTTCAGTTTTTGTAGGAAATCAAGACCATATTTTATGTACACTTCATGAGCTCTGCGGGTAATATTTCCCTGCCACCAGACATAGTTTTCCGGGTTGCCTTTATGTATTCCGCTAAACGTTCTGTTGGCTGGCTTAAGATTGGTTTCATACGCTTCATTTACCACTTGCCATATCAAAGCATCTGTGGGAGAAACATCTGTGAGAAAAGCATCTGCAATAAAATTGGCCATCATTTCCTGGAACCAATGAACCGCCTGGCAGATTTCAAGTTCTCCCATATATTGATGTCCTAATTCATGCAAGCCTACGAGTGCAGTAAACCTTTGTGAAATTTCAGGAATGGATAAGTTCAACTGGTTTGTTAGTGACGGACTTTTTTTAAGTGCCATTTGAGTCAAACTATCCAGCGCACTGCCACCCATTGCAGGCAGACACATAACCTTTGGCGGTCCCGATATTACAAATGGCAAAAATCCGTTGTACGGGCTTGCAGTACCGTAACTTTTTTTTGTAAATCGTGCAAATTCTTCAGGACCAAACAGAACAACTGTGATAGGGAAATTGATATTAAGTTGTTTGTTGTAATAATCAACAGCTTTTTCCAGTAAACTCTGAATTCTTTTTGCCTGTTTCTCTACGGATGCAGGATAATATGCGGTTACTTTACCTTCACTTTTTTTAAGACTTGCTGCTACTTTGAGCAGGTCGTTTTGAGCATTTGCAAATTGTGAAAAAAAATGGCAACAGTTATCACGAGTATAAACATCCAAAAGTTGCGTCTGAGCATTAGACCTTGTTTTAAAAGTTTGTGAGCAAAATTGAACCGATTGAAAAAGTTACGCATTTTGCCATGCCGCACAACGTCCAGGGCTTGGCGATGTGCTGATATAGATCAGGATATATTCTTTAGCCAGCATAGCAGAAAACTCCATGTTAGCGATTCTTGCTTTCGTACATCTTGTTTATTTGATTAAATCTTCTTCGACTGATAAATCTTGTAAAAAGTATCTAATCCTTTAAATGTAAATAAAATGCCGACTAATCCTAGCAACGAACGAAGCCAATTCAGGGTTCTCCATTGTAATAAAGCCGTTTTTATTTGTTCAGTATGTCCCTCAATTGGAGAAGTGAAAATAATAATATCACGAGGAATAAAATATACGAAAGTTAAAAGGGCAATAATTGCATACAGTAAAAATGATATCGAGAAATAAAGACGTAACGCAATT
>VBAU01000439.1:4860-5515 GCA_005883855.1 Bacteroidota bacterium | reverse complement strand
CATGCAACGATCCATCTTTATTGCATGCTTTTTTCTTTACGTTAACTGCTTTTCACAACAATATCCCTTTGTGCACTATACTCCAAGGGAAGGCCTGGTTAATAACCGTGCACGTTTTGTATTCCAGGACTCTAAGGGAAAGTTATACATCGCAACCTATGGTGGGTTGAGCATTTATGATGGCAGTCGTTTCATCAACTACACTGCAAACAATGGCCTTGCCGTTAATCTTGTGAACTGCGTTGCCGAGATGGGTGAAGATTCTGTCTGGGTAATCACAAATGTTAACAAGATCCAGTGCCTTGTGCGGGGGAAATTAAAAGATTTTCACACTGCTGATAATTATGTCCCACTCATTAATAGTTTGGTAAAAGGAAGCGACGGGTACTACTATGCTTTTGCCGACGAGGGATTATTTCGTTTGGAGAACAACAAATTCAGGAAAATTACGCTGCAAATACCTGGTGTCGGCGAAATTAAGACGTTGCTGGAGGCTACTGAGATCGACAAAAAATTTTACATTCTTGTAAATCGGGATTATAATGACGTATCGGAAAAGTTACTGGTATATGACTTATCCCAGCAAAAACTTGTCGCTTATGATACGACAAAAGTCATCAATTTGTTCTACATGGGCGGCAACGAAGTATGGATC
>VBAU01000439.1:0-4821 GCA_005883855.1 Bacteroidota bacterium | reverse complement strand
CCAGCGCAGATAAAAACCAACCGATCAAATTAGAACCTTTACCTGATTCGTTTCACGTTCCAAAGGGAGTGATCCCCGCGTTCGCCTACAGAGACCGGCAACGTAATCTTTGGCTTTCCAACGCGGAAGGAGTATACAGGATAAAAAGAAATGGCCAGGTAACACTATTTACAACTGACAATGGTCTGAACACCAATTATCAGAATAACATTTTCCAGGATTACGAAAATAATATGTGGTTCACTAATGAACAAACTGGACTGTCAAAGCTTTCGAACCAACAGTTTGCATATTACCCTGCATTAAAGCCGGGGTACGCGGCTAGTGATATTTTTATCCCACCTTTAAGCGATTCTGTATGGTTGCACGATGTGAGTCACCACAAAATGATGTTGGTACTCCCTGGTGGAACGACGCAAGGATATACGTTCGAAAAAGAACCTTTCTCCTATCGAGGTCTATTTGTTTCCGGAAACAAAAAATGGATGGTGAATGGCAAAAGTATCTTTCAATGGGAAGAGGTCGCGAATACCGGACACTACGAACTGAGGCCGTTTTATAAAGACTCTGCAAATCAAATGGGTTTCAGTTGCGCCATGCCCGACCGTAATGGAAATCTTGTAGCGGTGTCGAGTAAAGTCGTGGTTGTGGCAGGCGACAAAGTGGTCAGTGAGCCGATCGGTTACCTGGCTGATGAGTTAACGATTGATAGGGACAACCGAATTTGGACAGCAACGCGAAGTAATCAATTGTTTTGCTTTCAACTTTCAGGATATGGCAAAAATGTGAAGCTTACCTTGTTGAAAAGTTATACCAGGCCAATACTAGGCAGCCCTCGCTCCATTACGTCTGATCAGGCTGGCAATATTTGGGTTGGCACAAGAGACCAGGGTCTTTATTGTATTCAATTGGATGGTTTAAATATCAAATCTGCGAAAAGGTTAACAACAGTAAACGGTCTATCCGACAATTTTATAAATTATTTATACTGCGATAAGGATAACAATATCTGGGCCTGTAGCCCATCTGGCCTTGATAAAATTAGAATGGACAATGATCATTTTCGGGTTGAAAATATCACAGGGAGCAATAATCTTTACATCCCGATTTCAAAAGTTCAGCAAACAGGTAAAGGGTTATTTTGGATTTTGTCGGATGCTGGCGTAATTACGTACGATCCCGTACGCCCTACGATGAACGGCTGGAGACCACGACTCTCCTTTTCGGAGACGGTGTTTAGCAATAAAGGAGCAATGCCTTTACCGCCAAATGGCAGGTTGAAATATTTTCAAAATAANNNAAATAATCTCTCCTTCCAGCTCTCTGCACCTAGTTTCATCGATGAAAAACAAACTCGATTTAGTTATTTGCTCGAAGGAAGCGGAAATAAGAATTGGAGCACTCGGTCCACTGATGCTTCGATTAACCTGGTAAATCTGGCCCCCGGTGAATATACACTTAGAGCTAAGGCAATTTTTCTCCACGGCATTTATCCCGACATTGAATCGTCTTACTCATTCTTGATCTTGCCTCCGTGGTGGCAAACGTGGTGGTTCAAATTAATAATAGTCATGGCGACCCTCGCACTCGGTTTCTTAGCGCTGAGATTTTACATTAACCGCAAACTCGCATTGCAAAGAAATACACTCGAAAAGAGGAGGGCGATTGAGAAAGAGCGAACTCGAATTGCAACCGACATGCACGACGACCTGGGCGCTGGCCTGTCACAAATTAAATTTCTTAGCGAGGCGATCGGCATGAGAAAACAGCAACATCTACCTATTGAAGAGGAAATAAGCAGTATCAGGAGTTTTTCAGTTGAAATGATAGATAAAATGGGAGAAATTGTTTGGGCTTTGAATGAAAAGAACGATACACTGAGCGACCTCCTCTCCTATACTCGCTCTTACACCGTTGCATACCTGGAACAAAACGGACTCACTTGTCATTTCGAAGAGCCCGATGATATACCACAAGATTATGTCACCAGTGAATTTAGGCGGAATATTTATTTGACCGTGAAAGAATCGTTGCACAATATCGTGAAACACGCACAGGCAACAGAGGTATTTATTAATATCAATATTACTAATTGCTTGGGTATACAAATTAAGGATAACGGAGTTGGGATTGACAGTACCCAGGATAAGTCATTTGGGAATGGCCTGCTGAATATGAACGCGAGAATTCGGGAATTAAAAGGTCGTTTCGAGATCATAAACAACAATGGAACCGAGATCAACATCCTGGTTCCGCTCAGTTAAAGTTTGACTAACTTTTGTCATATTGCCCATCAATGTATACCAAACTAATTTCGAAACCCATGAGTATCTCGATAGCTATCGTAGAAGATCTTGAAGCGGTCAGAAACGGATTAAAGGACTTTATTTCTTTAAGCACTGATTTCCTGGTGGTCGGTGTTTTTAAAACTGGTGAAGAGGCCCTCGCTGAACTACCCCACATTACGCCGGATATTGTCATTATGGATATAAATCTTCCCGGCATGAATGGCATCGAGTGCATCAGGCGGGTGAAGGACAAAAGTCCGGGTACACAATTCATGATGTTCACAGTCTATGAAAATGATGAAAAGGTTTTTGAAGCATTGAAAGCCGGCGCGTCGGGCTACTTGTTAAAGAATACGGGACTCCTGGAAATCGTCGAATCGGTAAAAGAGCTTCACGAAGGTGGCAGCCCTATGAGTGCAAACATTGCGCGAAAGATAGTCAACCTTGTTCGCGATACAGGCAAAGAGACAGCATTCATGGATGTGCTGTCCCCCCGGGAGAAAGAAATTCTCAAGCTACTTGCAAAGGGTTTGTTGTACAAAGAAATCTCACATCAACTTCAAATTACAACTGGCACTGTTCGCATACATATTCACAAGATCTACGAAAAGCTCCACGTGCAAAACAGAACGGAAGCCATCAACAAGGCATTCGGAAAGTAATTGTCATTCGATCCAATATAACTTTCGTAATACTCCCTCTGACCTTGTTTTTTTAATCAGAAACAAATTGAATGATTAAGCGCGTCAAAAGCTGAAATCACCCTCGCCAGGAATAATGATCGGACAAGTACGTGTGCAACAAAATCGTTTATAACTTTTATCATATTGTCTCTCGAACTCCACGCAACTAATTTGCAGTCAGAAATTTTTTTACAGTCAACCGTAAATTTTTATTATGTCAACTGCTTTGCAACCACTGTCTCAATCGGGCCGGGATACAAGCCTGGATATGCTTCGTGGTTTTGCCCTTGCCGGCGTGCTACTGACCTTTTGCGCTGGTGATGTGGGTTCGCCTGCCGCCCATGCCAACACATTTTTGGATGAAGCGGTCAAGTGGACAAAATGGATTCTCATCGAAAACAGGATGTACACCATGCTTATTGCCATTTTTGGCATCGGCTTTTATGTGCAGTTGGAAAAAGCGAAGCAAAAAGGAGCATCGCTGGTCCCGGTGTTCAGCCGCCGCCTCGTCGGGTTGCTGTTGATTGGATTCGTTCACGCGATTTTGTTGAGTACGCGGGACATATTGATGTTCTACGGGCTTGCTGGCATCGTGTTGTTGTTTGTGCGAAATGCAACCAATCGTCAGCTAGTGTTACTAATCGCCATCATTTTCATCATTGTCCCTATCGTTGCAAGGTTCGGGGATGGTTTTACCGCTTTCTCTCTTGTGCAACCAAACAATTATGCTGATCATTTGCAGCATAACTGGCAGTTCTTCAAATTGTATCACCAGATATACCCGATCTATTGTGAGATGACCATTTATTTCATACTGGGCTTCATAATCGGCCGGGTTGGATTATTGCGGAAAATAAAAGCAAAGAAGAAACTCAGAACTCGATTGCTGATCATATCATTGGTAGGCAGTGCTCTATTGATACCTCTTTTTTACTTCGGACTGGCCGATTCATTGGGTGGCTTTGTATCTGCGCTTCATCATTCATGGCAGAAATTTCTTGCCGTAGTGTTTTTCCGAACGCTGTGGATGCTGTGGATGCTTGTTTCAGTTACACTTTGGGTCACCACACTCATCACCATATGGAGTACCGCTAAGGGAAGAACCTGGCTTAGTCCCCTGGCTCCCTTTGGTCAAATGGCATTGAGCAATTATTTAATTCAATCACTCATACTCGTTCCCTACTTGCTCGCATTCGATAAGTACAATAATGTGCCCCCGTTTAATGGATTCGTTTTGTTTCTCATTGTCCTGGCCATGCAATTGTTATTCAGCAGCTGGTGGATGAAAAGATATTTAATGGGTCCATTTGAGTGGGTGCTACGATCATTCACTTATTGGCAATGGCAGCCCTTAAAAAAATCTCCGGCCATTATCAAAGAATATCAACCAATTTTTTTAATCAAAAAATCAAAATAACCAATTATGAGACAGATTTTTCTTTTTGTGTTCCTCAGTGTTTGTGTGAATGTGTTTGGTACGGTTCGCACGGTGAATAATAATCCCAATTCGCTCGCCCAATATAATACCATCCAGGCTGCGGTTGATGCTTCTGCAAATGGCGATACCATTTATGTACATGGAAGCAATATTCCTTACGCTGCTTTTACGATAACAAACAAAAGGCTTATTGTGATTGGCCCGGGATGGTCACCCGTGAGAAGCTTTTTTCCTTTTCCCGCGCAGGTTAACGCGATTACCATCAGTGGTGCTGGTTCAGCTTCTACGGAAATACAGGGCCTGGTCATTGTGACTCCAGTAACATTGAACAGTCCTCCTCCTGACAACATACATTTTATAAGAAATCAATTTAAAAGTGCGGTGTATATACTTAATAATGGCACAAGTTCGG
>VBAU01000381.1 GCA_005883855.1 Bacteroidota bacterium | reverse complement strand
ACCGCCGACGGTAATTGATCCTTCATTGCCAAAACAAGATGACGGATTCGTGCTTGACAAATTTGGTGATTGAATGGAAAAAGAGGCTTTATAATTATTGCTACTATTGTTTAAAGTCACGAGATCGTTGCATAGAGAAGTGGTAGTGTTTGATCCCGAGACTTCGTAGTATACTTCGAGCACGTAATTTCCAGCCGAGTAACTCGTCAGATTTACTGGTGGATACGGTGTAGTGGTTCCATTGGCAATAACTCGTTGCCATTTTTGATCGCCGGCTACACAGGTGCCACCAGAAGGAAATACACCGGTGCCTGCGTTACAATCTTCTAAGAAAGGAAGATCAATTGAACTGAATGATCCGGGGCCACCACTCTGGGGATACACGCGATAGTACATTCTTACACTGCATACATTTGACGAAGCTGGATTTTTAAACGTTTTTACCTGTGCACCGCGAAGTATCAGTGTTCCGGAGTTTTGGGTGTGTACGCCAAAGTTGGTATTGTTGAAGACATTGCCTGGTGGTCCTATCAGGTCAGCAGCATTGCCGGACGTATTAAAGAAGTTGCTTTGATTACAGTCAGTGATCCAAATGGCAGAAGCAGTTGTTCCAAAGGATTGAGCTTTGGTATAGTTACAAAGGAGTAACAGCAGGATTGTCCCTGCAAAGGATATTGGGCTTGTTTTCATTAGAACGCAATTGTTTCGGATTATACCTACACGTAATCCGTATTGGTACAGGTTTAGTAAACGGTTTTCCCTTTAGAAAATTGTGTATTGGCGTCGTACTCTTGCAACTAACGAATGGAGTTTTACGGCTTTCCGCTGGGTTTTTAAGTGCTTTTGCTAACGACAAGGAATTTCCAGTAAGCTATTCAGTGTGTAGGTTTTCTTTTGCTGATCTCTCCTTGACGGTTTGAATAACTTTCTTCGCATGTTCTCTCGAGTTTTCTATAAATAGGCGATGTGTGTTCATACCTCCGCAAATCACGCCAGCAATAAAGATATTTTTTACATTCGTCTCATACGATGTTTCATCGTACGCAGGTTTCATCACTTCATCGTCCGACAACTGAATACCCAGGCTTCTTAAGAAATCAAGATTGGGCTGATAACCCGTCATGGCGAGAACCCAATCATTTTGGATAGTTACCAGTCCGTCTGGCGTTTGAATGTCTACTTCATGTTCCCGGATTTCCTTCACGGTAGAATTAAAATATGCTTTGATGGAACCCTCGGTGATCCGATTCAACATATCCGGCCTCACCCAGTATTTTACACGTTCACCAATTTGATCACGGCGAATTGCCATTGTGACTTCAGCTCCCTTTCTCCAGGTTTCCAATGCCGCATCGACTGCAGAATTATTTGCGCCAACAACGAGCACATTTTGAAACGCATAAAAGTGTGGGTCTTTGTAATAGTGCGCCACTTTAGGAAGGTCTTCGCCAGGAACATTCAACTTGTATGGGATGTCGTAAAAACCCGTGGCGATGATTATGTAATGCGCACTATAAACGTTTTTGTTGGTTACTACTTTGTAGTTTTCTTGTTCATTGTTCCTTGTTCCTTGTGCCTTCACTTCAATCACTTTTTCAAACAAATGAATATTGACATGATAGGAAACAGCGACCCGGCGGTAGTATTCTAATGCTTCAGCACGCGTAGGCTTAGCGTTGTTGGAAACAAAAGGAACTTCTCCGATTTCTAATCTTTCAGATGTTGAAAAGAAGGTCATGTTAACAGGGTAATTGTATAAAGAGTTGACAAGAGCTCCTTTTTCAAGTATTAAGTAGTCAAGCCCGGCGCTTTGAGCCTCCAATGCGCAAGCAAGTCCAATTGGACCGCCGCCGATGATGATAACAGTATAATGATTCTCCATTTGAACAAAGATAAAGTTGCCATTCGGTGAACGGATCAACTGTTTGGTGGTTTGATTGTTTCATGTTCCCATTCTGTCATTACTGACTACGCATCGCCGACCGCGCGTATTAGGTTTTATCCCCCATCTCGCATATTTTTGCGATCTTGAAAAAAGAAGCATGGCAAGACAAATTGCATATCGCGAAGCACTCCGTGAAGCGATGGTCGAAGAAATGAGGAGAGATGACCGCGTTTTCTTAATGGGAGAGGAGGTCGCTGAGTATAACGGCGCCTATAAAGTGAGCCAGGGTATGTTAGCTGAATTTGGCCCACGGAGAGTAATTGATACCCCAATATCTGAATTAGGCTTTACTGGTGTTGGTGTAGGAGCCGCACAAAATGGTCTTCGCCCAATCCTGGAGTTTATGACATGGAACTTTGCCAACCTTGCTTTAGATCAAATTCTCAATACTGCATCTAAAATGCTTGCCATGAGCGGAGGCCAGGTTTCGTGTCCCATTGTATTTCGCGGACCGGGGGGCTCTGCAGGCCAGCTGGGCGCCCAGCATTCTACGGCATATGAAAGTTTGTACGCTAATATACCAGGGCTAAAAGTGGTGTCGCCGAGCAATGGATACGACGCTAAGGGATTGCTGAAGCAATCAATCCGGTATGAAGAGGACCCGGTGATTTTTATGGAAAGTGAAGTATCGTATGGTGATAAAAGTGAAGTGCCCGAAGAAGAATATTACATCGAACTAGGCAAGGCGGATGTTAAGAAACAGGGAAGCGATGTTACAATTGTCTCGTATAATAAAATGATGAAGATCGCAATGGCTGCCGCTGCCGAGCTGGAAAAAGAGGATGTTAGTGCTGAAGTAATTGACCTGCGAACTATTCGCCCGCTTGACTGGA
>VBAU01000380.1:463-3995 GCA_005883855.1 Bacteroidota bacterium | reverse complement strand
AACAAGATTAGCAAAATCATCACGGAAATTAGCGGCATTAAGAGATCCGGAAAAAAATTACAATAAAATAAGTCTGGAAGCGCTCAACAAATTAGCCACTGATCTGAACTGGCCTTTTTACCTGCAAAAAATTGGCGTCAATAAATTAGATTATGCAATCGTAGGCCAGCCGGAATTTTTTACGACGCTGGATCATGAACTTGTAAATACTCCTTTGGGTGATTGGAAAAATTATCTCCGGTTTCAGCTTGTAAGGGCAAGCGCCAACTATCTTGATAAAACAACTTATGCCAATTATTTTGACTACCGCAAAACACTTTCAGGTGCTACTGAGCAAAGACCCCGCTGGAAAAGGGTGCTGGATGCTGAAGAAGGCGCTATGGGAGAAGCCCTGGGGCAATTATTTGTAAAGGAATACTTCAATGAGAATGCTAAGAAACGTTATACTGACCTTGTAGAAGCTATACGAGATGCTTATAAGGAAAGAATTCAAAAATTAACCTGGATGAGTGACAGCACAAAACAAAAAGCTCTTAACAAGCTGTCCAAAATAACTCCCAAAGTTGGTTATCCTGACAAATGGAAAGATTTTAGTGCTTTAAAGATCGATCGTGGACCTTATGTGCTGAACATGCAACGAGCCAATGAGTGGTGGCATAATTATAATTTCAATAAACTAGGAAAACCGGTTGACAGAACCGAATGGGGCATGACACCGCAAACTTATAATGCCTATTATAATCCAAGTAATAATGAGATCGTATTGCCGGCAGGAATTTTTGCTGTCCCCGGAATGAGGGACGAGGATCTTGACGATGCCTTTGTGTATGGTTATGCTGCGGCATCAACTATCGGTCACGAAATAACACATGGTTTTGACGACCAGGGAAGGCAATATGATTCAAAAGGGAATCTTACCAATTGGTGGTCACAAAAAGATTCAGCAGAATTTGTACAAAGGACAAAGAACATTATTACCGAGTTCAACGGATTCAATCCCGTTGATACTTTACATGTAAATGGAGATGCTACCCAGGGAGAAAATATTGCGGACCTGGGTGGCTTGCTATTGGGGCTTGATGCATTTAAAAAAACAGCCGAATACAAAAAGGATGAAAAGATCGGCGGTTTAACTCCCCTGCAACGGTATTTTGTAGGTTATGCTTACGGCTGGATGTACTCAACAAAGAAAGAAAGTTTAGCAAGCCAGGTAATGACTGATGTGCATGCACCGGCAAAAGAAAGGGTGAACGGACCAATGATGAATATTCCCGAGTTTTATGAAGCATTTAATGTAAAGAACGGCGATAAAATGTATAGAAGCGATAGCTCGAGGGTGAATATCTGGTAACGCTTTGTCACGCTGAGCCCGTCGAAGGGTGTTATATTGAGTGTTGAATGTTGCTTGTTAAATGATTTTTCAATTCAACACGCATCATAATCAATTAAAATGAAAGCCGCTGTTCGCACCAAATATGGTTTACCGGGAGATCTCGCGATAAAAGAACTTGACATACGAACTCCAAAAGATGATGAGGTGCTGATAAGAGTTCATGCCACAACAGTGAACAGGAGCGATTGCCATGTGCTCTCGGGTCAACCTTTTTTCATGAGATTTTTTACAGGATTGTTCAAGCCACGGGCATCGATCATTGGTACAGATTTCACAGGAGAGATTGCAGCAACAGGTTCCGCGGTACAATCATTCAAAGTTGGCGATAAGATCATGGGATTCGGCGGAGCATTCAGTTGCGGTTCTCATGCTCAATATTTTTTGTTACCTGAATTGAAAGCAACAAAAGCGATGGTGACGATGCCGCCTAATTTAAATTATGAAGAAGCCGCAGCTTGCCTTGAAGGAGCGGTGTATGCGGCAATGCAGGTACTTGGATCGAAACCACAAGCCGGACAAAAAGCAATGGTGTACGGTGCAAGCGGCGCGATCGGTTCCGCCTATGTTCAATTCTTCAAATCATATGGTGTTTCTGTTACCGCCGTCTGCAGAATGGAGCAGGCTGCTTTGATGCGATCACTGGGTGCAGAAAAGATCATTGATTACACAAAGCAAGATTTTACAAAAGACGATGAACGATATGATATGATCTTTGATGCGGTGGGTAAAACCAGTTTTGTCAAATGCAGAAAGTTAATGAAGAAGAATGGCATTTTTGGATCCTCCAGCGGAATGATCAATTTCTTGTGGATCCTCGTCACTCCATTGTTCGGCGGAAAGAAAGTCGTATTTCATTTTTCAATCAGGATCAAGGAAGCGCTTGAGTTTATTAAAAACTTGATCGAAGAGGGAAAATTTGTGCCGGTGATTGACAGAACATACCCCCTTGAAAAGATTGCTGAAGCATATACCTATGTAGCCTCTGGTCAGAAAATAGGGAATGTGATAATTAAGATGGATGAGTAAGATGAAAGTGTTAATTATGGACTAAGCTGCATTGCAGTCTCAGTGTCTTTCTTCCATAATTCTTCACAGCAACAACCTAAAAGATAACAACAAATTAATTTTTTAACCACAGAGACATAGAGTGCACGAAGAATCAAAGAGAGGTCTTCGTGAAACTTAGTGTCCTCAGTGTCTCTGTGGTTTAAACTCCGGTTCAGCATCTTTCTTCCATAGTTCTTCACAGCAAGAACCTAAGAGAGATAATATCTCAATTAATTTTTAAACCACGGAGACAAAGGGTGCACGGGAAATCACAGAGCGACCTCCGTGAAACTTAGTGTCCTTAGTGCCTCCGTGGTTTAAACTCCAGTATCAGAAATTTTATCTTATCCGGTTCCAAAAAGATTCGCAACAGTCAATACAATCCTTCCTTGGTCCCTATTCATTTGAACCAAGCAATTTTCAAAACCTTGCCAGCAATCTCAATAGAAAGTCTTATGCAAACTAAGCTAGTGAATGAACCTCTCCAATAATAATATTGTGTACCTCTTGTATCTCAGGTTGGCCAGGATCAGTACCCAATGATTGCATAATCGGAACAAGAGTTTTACCAAAGGCCTGGAAATCTTCCATACTATCCCAGACATCGGTTACCTGGACATTATTTGGATCGCCGTAGCACACATGATAACTTCTTCCTTTTGGTGCCCCTTCACCGGCAGCATCTAATTGTTTCAATACTTCATTGTACTTGGCAGCTGTAAAGCCAGAAGGCTTAAATCCTAAAACGAATGACATAAAGATGGTTTGTAGTTATGAAATAAAGTTAAGTCTGATGAAGTTCGGTTATTTGTACGAGTGTCCAATTTTCTTTTTTGCAGCAAGTTTTTTTTTCCACCCTTTAAGCCTCTTTCCTTCCGCCTGCGTTCTTGTCTGTACTACTGAAAAATTTTATTTCACGCAGAATCGCAAAGACTACCTTAGTAAAAACAAGCCATGTCAGAATCGAACCAGAACGCACGACTAGAAACTTTTTGTGACGGAGTTTTTGCCATCGCATTAACGCTATTGATCATTGATGTTAAAATCCCTTCAACAGAAAAAATTGATAACACATATGAATTCTGGCTCGCA
>VBAU01000380.1:0-418 GCA_005883855.1 Bacteroidota bacterium | reverse complement strand
CCTTTTATTAAGTTTTATCATTATCCTGATAACCTGGGTCAATCATCACAATAGTTTAAAGCTGATAACTAAATCATCGCCGTCGTTTATTTATGCAAACGGTTTTATGTTGCTTTCAGTGGTTTTTATTCCATTCCCCACCTCGTTGATGGGTGAACATATTTTAACTGACCATGCTGCTCCCGCAGTTATTCTTTATGATTCTACGTTGGCGCTGCAGGCAATCAGCTGGATATTGTTGACCAGTGCAGCTCTTAAAGATCAATTAGGTAGAAATGAAAAATCAATTCTGGCCATTCGTGAAAACAGGAAGTTTGGATATTTTGCATTTACGCTTTATTCCCTTTGTACAATAATGGCGATCTGGTTTCCCCTTCTCATTGCCATTATTACAACCATCACCTGGATCTTTTGGCTG
>VBAU01000379.1:2679-6212 GCA_005883855.1 Bacteroidota bacterium | reverse complement strand
TTATCAAAAGAAATTGGGGGCTTTGGATCCATAGCAAGCTTTTGTTCCGATAATTATTGAGGTCGCAAAGGTAATAGTCAATAAGCAATGCACAATGGCGCTGCTCATCCCTTGCAATGATCTGTCCGCTCTCGACGCCAGCTCTTAACTTTGCAAAAAATAGAATGATGGAATCAAGAAAATCTTCCGAAAGTAAAACGATGATGACTGAAATAGTTCTTCCGAATGATACGAATGTGTACGGGAATTTAATGGGTGGAAGATTGATGTATTGGATGGACATTGCGGCAGCAATATCTGCACAAAAGCATTGTAACGCACCCGTTGTGACGGCGTCAGTTGATAATATTTCGTTTGAAAGTCCGATCAAACTCGGGAACACCGTACACATCGAAGCACACGTTACTCGCTCATTTCATACCTCGATGGAAGTTCACTTGAAAGTGTGGGGCGAAGATCATATTCAACAATATAAATACAAAAGCAACGAAGCTTACTACACGTTTGTCGCCTTGGACAGCAACGGTCGCCCAAAGCCCGTTCCGCAATTAATCCCTGAAACGGAAGAAGAGAAAAAACTATTCGACGCAGCATTAAGAAGGCGACAGGTGCGATTGATATTGGGAGGTAAAATGAAGCCAGATGATGCTGCCGAGTTAAGGGCGTTATTTGTGAAGGACTAGAGGAGGTATGGAGTCGAACGTCGGAAGTCGGGGGTTAAACAACAGACTTCTGACCTTGTGCTTTACTTATCCACAGTTTCCCAGTGATGGCCACCCATCATCATGTGAGCCTTGCTTTGTTCAATGGCATCCATTATCTGCGACAAAATCTTTTCGGCCGGCGCATCATAATCTACATCAAGTGGTTTTTTGAAAGTCACAGATAGCTCTGATCCCTTCTTCTTGAATTTTAGTCCCTTCTTATTAAAAGCACGCCAGAAACCGTGGATGACAACGGGCACTACAATAGGCTTGGTCAGTTTGATAATGAGGGCCGTTCCCTTTCGTCCCGGTGCGAATGGTTTTGTTGTTCCCTGTGGAAACGTGATGACCCAGTTGCCCTGCAGTGCCCTGGTTACTTTTCTGGTGTCAGAGGGATCAAGGCCGCGCCGTACTTCTTTTCCGTCGACTCTCCATGTACGTTTCACAGTCAAGGCACCTGCTAGTGAAAAGAACCGACTTATCCAGCTACCTCTCATGGTTTCTTCGGCAGCTACGTAATACACACTTGTAAACGGGTACAATAAGTAGAAAGGAGCGCCGAGTTTGTTTTTCTTTCCCCATTTTACTGCACAAAAAATGTGGAGGAAAGTAATAACGTCAGCGAAATAAGTTTGATGATTACTTACAAACAAAACATTGTGACGAGGAAGGTCTTTAATATTTTCTGTCCCGGAAATTTTTAAACGATTGATCCAAACGAGGCCTGGATAAGAAATTACGCCAACGATCGCATATACCAACGCCCTAAGGATGCGAATTCTTTTTAGCTGATCAGAAAATGAAGCCATGACGATAAAATTCCCAGATACAAATCCCAAATTACAAATTGTTACGATTGACATTTGGAATTTTCGAATTTCAATATTTACAAAAAAGGCTCCTGGAAAGGAGCCCTGTGAAATTAATAAACCTGACTAACTATCTGAAAAAGTTTACATTCATTTTTTGTTGGTTAGATCCATTCTGTCGCATCAAGCATATGGCTAAGGAATGTACCCAACTAATATTATCGATTGTTTACAACAAATTTTTCAATACTCTGACTGTCAGTGTCACGGTTGATCACTCTCAAGCTATACATCCCTTGTGCGAGATTGTCAATTTGCAAAAGATTTCCCGTTACACCTTTCCACTGCTTAACTAACCTTCCGCTCATATCCATTACCATCACATCCCGTGTACCCTCAGCATCATCAAATACCACATTCACTCTGCCATTAGTGCTCGGGTTAGGATAGACGATGATCTTGCCGCTTTGCTGATATGCACGGACAGCCCTGACCTCGCTGAACCTCGCACGACTATCAATGTCCACCTGTTTGATGCGGTATTGTGTGACACCTTTTGATGAATTGCCAACATCGGTGAACGTGTATGTCAAAGGCATGCTGCTATTTCCCTCATTAGCCTGCGTAGGAACGAACGCTACGAACTCCCATACACCAGCTCCCATATTCCTTTGCACGGCAAATCCGCTGTTATTAGCTTCGGTAGCTGTCTCCCATTTCAGCCCCACATTCGTGCGGCTCACGCGATTTGCATTGAATGACTTGAATGTAACGGGCAACGGTGAACACTGAGTAGATGGAATTAAAATGGCCACCATCCCGCCGTTTGCGACACCGCCTGTTATTGTTGCCACTAGAATCAAGTCCTGGTTGATATTAAGCACGGGAACACTGCCGGTAACCGGCATAGAGGCACCCGCTGCAACGCTGAATTGCGTCGTGTCCACAATGAGTAAGTCAGTGCCTACGGCTAAATGAGCGTCGCCATTTACATCGGCATACACTAAATAATACCCGTTCAATGTCTCTTGCGAGTGGTTAGTCAATGTCGCACTAAAGCTCAGGGTGACGCAATTTGCAAGCGCTCCCTGGCCGTCAGCTAAGTAATTTATCGCATACAATCTGTGGCAACTAACACATTGAGCATTCTGAGCCTGTGCAGCCTGGCTAGACCAAAAATCAAGCGCCATTAGGAATGGTGTATTACAGTCTACAGGGAAAGTTGCCGTCACTCCGTGAATAATGAAAAACGATGAGCCGTCTGGCAATACGCTAACGCTTACTGATGCTGCTGTGTTGAAAGTTAGTGTTGCATCCGGCGGATAAGTAGTCAACAACACAGGTGTCGCACCGGAATTATCGATCCCGATATTTAGGAAAGTCGCGCCCAGGTCTGCTTTTGTCGGAGCTTGAATTGTACCGTGACTCGAAGGCAATCCATCGACACAATTAAAAAAATCAGGATACACGTCCGCGGCCCAGCCATGAAGGAAAATAAATTTGTTTCCATTATTTGTCTCCATGGTAAAGCTCAAATCGAAAGTTGCGGTACAGCTTCCTGCGGTTTGAGTTCCAGCCTGTACAATGTTCTGTATTAAAATGTTCGAGACAGTGCACTGAGCAAGCGTCTTTTGAAATGAGAGCCATGAAACAAGTAAAAGTGGCAGATAGCGTAGAGGTGTTTTCATATACCCTAATTAAGAATTAAGTAATTAAATGAACTTAACGGAAAACATTTTTTAGGAATGAATAGTTTTACAGAGGGATTAGACCTTAAAACCAAAAGCCGGGCACGGGGTGTAATTACAATCGAAAAAACGTACCAAAAAAAAACTTATTCATTAGCGAAGGGTTATCATTACAAAAGGAAAAACATTGTAGAGATAATTCTACATAACTCGATCAGTTCATGCCCCGGCCAACTATTGAGTTGCACTGTTGTATCCTCAAATTATTTCAGTGATGGATGCGGGTGACCAGGTATTTGAAATCATACGGTTTCGGTACGAAGTCATCTGCT
>VBAU01000379.1:0-2554 GCA_005883855.1 Bacteroidota bacterium | reverse complement strand
TGATGTCCAATAACATGAGACCGGTTCAACATCCGCAACATCTTCTGCCTTTGCTAGTAAAAACACGTGTAACTGCTTTGTCGTAGCAGCGAACTGTCCAGGAATAATAGATCGTATCATCATCTACGACAAGAATCTTTCGCATTGGCCGGAATGTTTAGAAGTAATGTCCTTCGCGGGAATTACGTGAATCGGGATGTTTCGACTGTAAATTTTGATAAGCGGGATTAAGTAATGACCCCCATGTGCAGCAATAATTGTCTAAATCAGCGAGCGAGATATTTACAACAAAAACCAACTGGAGTGTCTTTTGTCAAAGAAGGCCTGAGGACAAGCACTAAATATGAAGATGAAAATAAAAATGGCAGGGTAAAATTTACCGCGGCACCTCAAAATTGTAGATGAGGCATTGTAGAAAGCTTTCTCCATCGGTTCGCCATTCACCCGTGCGAAAACTATCAAATTATTAATGACAAAGAGCCATTTTTTTACTGGCCTAAAAATTGTAACACGTTTGATTCAACTTTCTTCATGAAAAATTTACTGTACGCATTACGAAACAAGGCAGATTTCAATTTACAAAACTACACAGCAACAAAAGATCGTCCACTAGGTTTTCAAATTGCGGTTGCAACAATATTCACAATTGATGTGGCCGCATTTATTACATTTTGCATAATTAAATTTGTTTCTCAGTAGTGAACCGATATAAGAAAATACGACTAAGGAAAACTCTTTTAATTCTTTTGTCCATTCTAATTTTGGTTGTTGTTGTAATTCTTGGCGAAAAAAAAGTGATATAGACAGGTGGTGGATAATTGGAAATAGGAGCCGGGAACTAAACGAAAGCGTCCCGTACTGCGGGACTTGCGCACGTACGAGACGCCTAATTGTTGAGTTATCTGTGCTTATTCGCTTTTCTGCGTATCGTCCGATTTCTCTTCCTCTTTTAATTTCGCCTTGATTTCTGCCAAAGCTCCAAGGTCTCCCAACGTTGCCTTTTCTACCTTGCCTTGAATATTCTTTACTGCCTTCTTCGTTTTATCCGATTCTGTTTTCGCCTCTTTCTTCGCTGCTTCTTTTTCTTCTATCTTGCTTTGTTCCCAGATTCTTGTGTGCGACAGCAGAATGCGCTTTTCGTTGCGATCAAATTCGATCACCATAAATTGCGTTGTTTCATCCGCCGTGATCGGCTTTCCATCCTCTTTTATCAAATGCCTGGCGGGAGCAAAGCCCTCCAGGCCATATGGTAGTTGAACAATGCCTCCTTTTTCATCTCTGCGAATCACCGTGCCTTCATGAATAGAACCAATGGCAAATGTATCTTGCAGCGTATTCCACGGGTCTTCTTCCAATTGCTTGTGGCCCAATTGAAGTTTGCGGCTATCCTTGTCAATCCCCAGGATGACAATCTCAATATTCTCGCCGACCTTCGTGTATTCCGAAGGATGGTTGAAACGTTTTAACCAGCTTAGGTCGCTGATATGAATCATACCACCGATGCCGGGGGCGAGCTCAACAAATACTCCATAAGGAGTTATGTTCTTCACTAAACCAGTATGCTTGCTTCCTTCTGGAAATTTAGTTTCAATGGTGCTCCATGGATCTTCACTAAGCTGCTTGATGGACAAGCTCATCTTGCGATTGCTCTTATCAAGCGTTACAATCTTTGCCTCATACTCATCACCAAGCTTGAAGAATTCCTTTGCGTTGATGGGAGAATTAGACCATGTAATTTCGCTTACGTGAACAAGACCTTCCACACCTGGAAGTATTTCGAGGAAGGCGCCATAATCTTCTATATTTACAACTCTTCCTTTTACAATCTCACCTTCTTTGATGTTCTCCGGAAGAACGTCCCATGGATGAGGCGTCAGTTGCTTCAAGCCCAGACTGATACGTTTTTTCTCATCATCGAAATCCAATACCACAACATTGATCTTCTGATCAAGCTTCAACACTTCGCTAGGATGCGAGATACGACCCCATGAAATGTCAGTGATGTAAAGCAGTCCATCGAGCCCGCCGAGATCCATGAATGCGCCGAAGTCTGTAATGTTTTTGACCGTCCCCTCGAGCACTTGGCCTTTTTCAAGCTTACTCATGATCTGCGCACGTTGTGCTTCGATATCACTTTCGATAAGCGCCTTATGAGAAACAACTGCATTCTTAATTGCTTCGTTGATTTTAACGACTTTAAATTCCATCGTCTTTCCCACGAACTGATCGTAATCCGTTACAGGCTTCACATCAATTTGCGAACCGGGCAAGAATGTTTCCATGCCAAACACATCCACAATCAATCCACCTTTCGTCTTTGAAGTAACAGTGCCTGTGATCACCTCGCCTGTCTTATTCACTTCCACGATCTTTTCCCACGCACGAGTAATACGTGCCTGGCGGCGACTTAAATTCAGATGACCTTCACGATCTTCCTTTTCCACCACCATCACTTCTACCTCATCGCCTATTTTCAAACCCTGAGTGTCCCGGAATTCGTTCAGAGGCACCAAACCATCACTCTTGAAACCAATATTCAACACCACATCGGTTT
>VBAU01000378.1 GCA_005883855.1 Bacteroidota bacterium | reverse complement strand
CTGGGCAACTTCATACGCGCTTGTATGTAGGCTGACACGGCGATCAGAACAGTCGAGTGACAGAACCATTGTCTCTGGTGCTGGTGACATCGAAAGCACACAAGTGCTTCCTTCTTGACTTCGTGCCACAGCCACTGTGGTCAAATCAGGACAACCCGTTGAGAGTGGTGAATTTTCGTCATCGCGATGACAAAAATAAAGATTGAAGGATTCTACAATATGTAGGCCGCTTTGGTTGACATAACAAGTAGGGGGTGTACTTGGGTGGAGCTGGTGGGTGGGTGAGAACTACGGAGGCGTGCGGCAAGTACGGAGTACGGAGGTGCCGCTCAAAAGTATTGTGGTCAGGCATCGATGCCAAGATTTTTCAAGATTCTCAGGCACCAACCCAAATTTATGCATTCCGGTCAAACTCTCTGGATTTCAAGCAATTTCAACGCCTTTCGCGCTTCCTTAGCACTTAGAATTAGAGTAATGCAGGCAAGGCAGCAATAGATATGAATTCAGCGGCACTTTCACCCTTTGGGCAAAGGTCAATCGGGTATGCAGAGGTGTGACCCGGCGACAGTGGCTGCAGGTCATGAACACGACCAATTCACTTCAAATTTAATAAAAATTTGCTTGCTTCCTTATTTCCAGACCTTAATGCCTTCAATTCCTATTGCTACAAGAGCTCAAATTGTTACTTTGAAAGCTTTAGGGTATACTAACGAAGAGATATGCAACAAACTTTGCCTTTCCCTTGCCCACTATTCCCTTGATTGAATTTACGCAAGAGCCCTTGATCGCGGCTTTAACCCTAAGAAGCCAGCCTGCCTTGACCGTCATGTTGAGGATGCACCTCGCGCCGGACGACCGACCAAGCAAACAGAACAAGCAAAGGCAAATGTAGAGGCAAAGGTTACAAGGGATAGATATGGAAGAGAGAAATCTGCAGAAATCATTGCTGCAGAGGTTGGCCTTTCTCCAGCAACCGTGAAAAGGGTTTTAAAAAAGGCTGGATATCGGAAGACGAAGCCAACAAGGAAGCCGGGATTAACAGAGGAAATGAAGAAGGCAAGACTTGAATTTTGCCGTGCTCATGTTGACAAGGGAGATGACTTCTGGCATAATATTATTTGGACAGACGAGACGTCTATAATACTTGGACATAGACGAGGAGGTTATAGGGTGTGGAGAAAGAGTAATGAAAGAGTTATAAGGAGCATCATTAGGCCTAGGTGGAAAGGATTTTCTGAGTTCATGTTCTGGGGCTGCTTTACGTATAAGGAGAAAGGTCCATGTCATATATATCCTGCGGAGAATGCTGCTATGAAGAAGCAGGCACTTAAGGATATTGAAGAATTAAATAAGACAGTAGAACCTTTAAAGAAAGCGGAATGGGAGCAAGCGCAGGAAGAAAAGAAAAAGAAAATGAGAAGAAGACCAAGTACGATAGCTATATGGAAATGGGATAAAAACCATGGAAAGTTATCAAGGTCAGAAAGAGGAGGTATTGATTGGTATCGATATTGGAAGGAAATCCAGACAAGTAAATTGATTCCATTTGCTAAAAAGGTGAACGGAATAATTGTTGAGGATGGAGCTGGTTGTCATGCGCATTGGTATGTCCAACTCGTATATAGTCTTGAAGCAGTAAGGAGGCTTGTTTGGTGCGGGAATAGTCCAGACTTGAATGCTATTGAGCCTCTGTGGGCAAGGATGAAAAGGGATACAACAAAGAAGGGAGCGCCTCAAAGCCGGGCAGACGGAATTAGAAAATGGAATAACTGTTGGGAGGAGGTACCTCAAGAGGTATTATAACGATATGTGGATCGGATAAGAGAGCATATAAAGCGGGTCATTGAATGTGAAGGTGGAAATGAGTATGAGGAAGGCTTAAAAACCCGAGAAGCCTTAAGAAAAGAGCGGATTCAGAAGAGGGAGCAGGAGAAGGTAGAGAAAGAAATGAAGTTGCAGGAGATGCTTGACCAGTAATCACAGGTTCGGCTTATAAAGAAAGATAAGCAAGTAAGGGCGAAGGAGTTATTAGCCCAGGAAAGATTGAAGGATAAGGAGAAAGAAAGAAAAGAAAGGGAGAGTATAAGGGACGCAAGGCTGAAGGAGTTTGAGAGATTGAGAGAGCAACGGGCACAGCAGAAAATGGAGAAGAAGCAGCAGCAGAAGCAGAAGCTGGAGCAGAAGCAAGAGCAGAAGCGAGAGCAGCAGCAACAGCGGGAGCAGCGGGAGCAGGAGCTACAGCAGCAGCTAGAGCAGGAGCAGAGGGAGAAGATGCATAGACGAGCGCAACAGGGCCTGCACCAGCAGCTACGGCAGGTCAAGCGAGAAGCTGAGGTTGAGCTGCAAATAAAGCTAGAGCACGCACAGCAACGAGAGCAAATGGAGCTAAAGCAGCAGCAGGAGCGAGAACAAATGGAGCTGGAGCAGCAGCAGGAGCGAGAGCAAATAGAGCTGAAGCAGCTGCAGGAGCGAGAGCAAATAAAGCTGGAGCAGCGGCGGCGGCAAGAGCAGATGGAGCTCCAGCATCAGCAGCAGCGAGAGCAGATAGAGCTACAGCTCCAGCAACAGCTGGAGCAGCAGCTACAGCAGCAGCGACGGAAGCGGCAGCTTCAACAGCTACGGAGGCAGGAGCTACGGGAGCAGCAAAGAGACGAGCAGCTACAACAGCAAATCAGGCAGGAGGAAGAGCAGCAGCTGGAATTGCAGCACGAGCAGGAGATGCAGCAGCAAATTGAGCGGGAGATTGATGAGATGGAAAGGCATAAGCGGATAGAGACTCAGATGGAAAGGAAGAGTGACAAGAAAGACAAAGTGAAGCAGTTACCTAAGCAACATGAGATA
>VBAU01000377.1:5424-6659 GCA_005883855.1 Bacteroidota bacterium | reverse complement strand
ATGGCCATGGAATAAGATACCAGTCTTTTACCAACAAATTACAGCAACAATTCGAGCAGCTCGTCTTTGAGATTGATAAGAGGGATATTGAAAAGCAAAAGAGATTGTTGGAAAGAAAGCCATCAGCCATGGCAAAAATATTTTTGTTCATCCCCGCGGTTATCGGGTTTATTATACATGCACCATTTTACCTCCCTATAAAGAGTTTCACCTATAAAAGAACATGGAATAATGATCATTATGATGCTGTCCTGGTGTCATTGCTGCTGTTTCTTTACCCGCTTTATGCAGTCATTTTGACAACCACAGCAATTCTTATGACTAAAAGATTTTACTTTTTACTTTTGATTTTTGCGCTGCCATTCACGGCCTGGGCCTATGTCCAACTGAAGCCCCAGTTGGATAATCCAGGCCCTACAACTGCGCCATCATAACGGCTGCCAACGTTTCAATCCCTTCCCAGAAATTTTTGAGCTTGATGTTTTCGTTTTCCGCATGCTGGTTATTGTCAAAGTTGGCAATCGGGACGATTAAAAATTTTGCGTTCAGCACCTTGACAAGATCCTCTAATGGTAGGCTGCCACCGAGAGTTGGTACCTGCAACACCCGTCCCTTTGTTGTTTGCTGCACTGCAGCCACAACCTTTTTTGCAATGGGTAAATCCATGGACGTACGTTCCGCATTGTCTCCTACTCCTCTCGTTACTTGAACAATTTTTTGGTATCTGTTTCTTTCTTCGTCGGTCGGTTCATGGTCTGTCACATGGAACCCTTGCCTGGTGATGTGATCAATGACCTTCTGCTGTTGTCTTTTCCAATCATTCCCCAACACCAGGCGGAGGTCAATCACTGCTGTGGCGGAAACCGGAATTACATTCGCCTGGATGGTGCCCACATTCGAGCTTTCGATCCCATTTATATTCAAAGAAGGAAGATTGATACTTTCCATCAATGTCTTTCCACTCATGTCTTCACGGGCGAAACCAATTATCTTTTTTAGTTCCTTGTCAACCGCCGGAGTGTTTTTCAACGCCTCCTTTTCCCTTGCAGAAAGAGGAATAACGTCGCTATAAAAATCTTTGATCGTCACCCGGCCATTTTCATCTTTCATGGAAGCAAGCAATTTGACTAATGTCATCACCGGGTTAGGCACCCAATTACCGTAATGCCCACTGTGCAATGGATTTTTAGGACCATAAACTTTTAACGTTAGGTGCGCGTCACCCCTCGCTCCAA
>VBAU01000377.1:3614-5397 GCA_005883855.1 Bacteroidota bacterium | reverse complement strand
TACCGGGCCATCGCAAATGATCCAGAGGTCCGATTGTAAAATCGATTTGTACTTTTCAAGAACCTGGTGTAGATGTATTGAGCCCTGTTCTTCTTCACCTTCAAAAAGGAACTTGATATTGTATGGAAACCTTAGCCCCGATTCCTTGATCGCACTGAAAGCGGAGAGTGTGGCCATCACGCCACCCTTATCGTCAGAGGCGCCTCTCGCATAAATTCTCCAGTCTTCATTCAATGGAAAGTTTGCAGATGTTTGAATGGATGCCTGTTCATCAATACGGCCATTGACCAGTTGTGGCTGAAATGGATGCAGGCCTTTTGTCCACAACGCCGGGTTTACGGGTTGTCCGTCATAGTGCGCATAGAAAATAATTGTTTTTGTTGCGCCCGGAGTGATTATTTCGCCATAAGCGACCGGAGGCACATTCGCCTGGTCGGCCTCCAACAATTGAGCGTTGGTTATGCCCTTTGCGTTCATGAGCTCAACGAGAAAATCTGCATTCTTGCGAATGTTGGCAGTATCTGTCGCTACATTAGGGATTTTCAAAAACGAAAGAAAATCGTTATAAATGGAAGCCTCATTCTTTTGCCAATAAGAATGAATTTTTTCTATGTCAGATGTTTGAGCAATGATGAAATTGGAAACCTGGAGAGAGATAACAACGATAATGCATCGCATTTTTTGTTATTTTCCTTTAATGTACTAACTGCTGATAATAATCGGAAAATAAATTCTCATTCGCTTTTTCGGCCGCCTCTATAGGAGCGTAGTTAGATAAAATGTCTGCCGTGTCTTTTTTCACGCAGACGTCGTGTTCGAAATGTACAGATGGCTTATGATCTTCGGTTCGCACCGTCCACCCGTCTTCTTCTGTATAAATTTTTCTCGAGCTAAGGTTGATCATTGGTTCAATAGCCAACACCAGTCCTTCTCTCATCTTGGGGCCACTGCCTCTTTTGCCGTAATTGGGCACTTGCGGATCTTCGTGTAAACTTTTTCCCAAGCCATGGCCGACTAATTCTCTTACCACTCCATAGCCATATTTTTTTTCTGTGTGTTCCTGTATGGCAAATGAAATATCGCCTACTCTGTTCCCCGCGACAGCCTTTTCAATGGACTCTTTGGTAACTCGTATCAACTGGGCCACCTCTTCGCCAGGATCCCCAAGGGAAAAAGTGTAAGCGTGATCGCCATGCCATTCATTTAATATCACGCCGATGTCTACAGAAACTATATCACCTTCGCGCAACGGATCATGATTGGGAAATCCATGCACCACCACATCATTAATCGAGATACACGAATTGAAAGGGTAACCACGATAGTTTAAAAACGATGGCACCGCTTTGTGATCATAAATAAATTCTCCAATCATTTTATCAATTACTAAAGAGCTTATCCCCGGTCTAAGCACCTTAGCAACTTCTGCCAATGTTTTGCTCACCAGCAAAGCGCTCTGCCGCATCAGTAACTGCGTCTCAATTTGCTGCAAGGTATCCAGAATAACACCAACCATGATTAGCAGCGATGTTCCTCCAAAAAATGTGGAGAACCCCTGGGTAACACCGAGCTTGCTTGCAATACCGGGTAAAATGCCCACAATCGCCAGTAATACCGCACCGGGCAGCGTGATCTTGTCCATGATGGCGCCAATAAAATCAGTCGTTGGCTGACCTGGCTTGACCCCCGGGATAAATCCGTTATTCTGCTTAAGGTTATCCGCAATCTGCTTCGGATTAAATATCAAAGCTGTGTACAGGAATGTAAAGCCTATCACGACAAA
>VBAU01000377.1:0-3508 GCA_005883855.1 Bacteroidota bacterium | reverse complement strand
GATCGGCATAACACCCGCACTGTTTACTTTGAGCGGTAAGAATTGTCTTGCTCCTCCAAACTGCCTGTTTCCGACAATTTGTTTTGCATAATTCACGGGCACCTTTCTGGTTCCCTGGATCAGCAAAATACATCCAAGAATTATCGCGATCAATATAGCGATCTCAATGATGAAGACCAGAATCAAACCTGGCCGTGTTGACTTGGCAGTGAACTCGGCGAAAAATGAACTCGGCAGTCGACCAAGAATGCCTATCATGATGATAAGAGATGTCCCATTTCCGAGCCCTCTGTCTGTGATTTTCTCGCCCATCCACATTACAAACAAAGTACCTGCGGTGAGGATCACAACTGTCGACAACCAGAAATAACCGGAGTAGCCCGGTAAAATGCTCCCGGCGTGTATTTGTTTAAGATAGGCAACATAGGCTGAGGCCTGCACAGCAGTAACGGCTACGGTAAGATAGCGTGTGTATTGATTGATCTTCTTTCTGCCGCTATCTCCCTCTTTTTGCATTTTTTGAAACTGTGGCACAAGCACGGTCATCAATTGCATAAAGATCGATGCAGAGATATAGGGCATAATGCCCAATGCAAAAATGGAGGCCTGGCTAAATGCGCCGCCAGAAAAAGCATCGATTAACCCCAAAATTCCATTATTGGCATTTCTGCCTACCTCCATGGTGGTGGGATTGATGCCAGGCAGCACAATATGAGTGCCTATGCGATATATCAGGATAAGCATCAGAGTATAGAGAATCTTATTTCTCAATTCCTCGATGCTCCAGATATTCTTAAGTGTCTGAAATAATTTCTTCACGTGAGTTTACAGATTTAAGAACCAAAATTATTTTGTTTTGCCAGCTGTGCTGATTCAACAAAAAAGTCTTGCAATTTACTGAAATTAAACTGACTCAGTGTCAATGGCCTATTTGACGATCTCCACCGTTCCGCCTGCCGCTTCGATCACTGTCTTGGCCTTTCCACTAGCAGCGTTCACCTTAAATACTATTTTTGATTTTATCTCGCCGTTGGCCAAAATCTTTACACGATCATTTTGACCAATGAGGCCGCTGGCATAAAGATTTTCTAAAGTGAATTCTTTGAAATCGTATTTTTCTGTGAGCTGATCAACCTGGCCAACGTTAAACACTTTATATTCCACACGGTGAACATTATTAAATCCACGTTTTGGAATACGCCGTTGAATAGGCATCTGGCCGCCTTCATGTGCCATTTTTCTTTTGTAACCAGTACGACTCTGCTGGCCCTTCGTGCCTTTAGTCGAAGTTCCTCCATGGCCAGAGCCGTCACCACGGCCAATTCTTTTCTCTTTGTGAGTCGACCCTTTTGCAGGTCTTAATTGATGTAACTTCATCTGCGTTTGATTTGTACTCAGCGGGGAACCACCCCTCGCGTTAAAAAATTCCAAGAACCAAATTTCCTATCGTTGTCTATTCGAATTTCGAATTCCCGATTCGGATTTCGGATTTTCAATCTAAATTTCTTCCACCTTCACCAAGTGTCCTACCTTCCGAACCATTCCAAGGATCTGTGGCGTTGCATCCACTTCTTTAGCTGCATTTGCCTTATTCAAACCGAGAGCCCTCAAGGTCAGTTTCTGACGCTCGGGTCTGTCAATTGGGCTTTTTATTAAGGTTATCTTTATCTTCTTCATACATTCCAAATTTTGAAATTCCAAATCCCACGTCTCAATTCCTTTTTGGATTTGCCGGCCCGGCTGACGCGGTCGGACGATTAGGATTTCTGTCTACCCGTTAAATACTTTCTTTAAACCAATACCCCTGGTCTTTGCCACCGATATAGGTTCGCGTAACATGGCCAACGCTTTGAAAGTTGCTTTCACCACATTGTGCGGGTTAGCAGACCCCAATGATTTTGCCAATACATTGTGAACACCGGCGCTCTCCAATACCGCACGCATACTACCTCCCGCAATTACACCGGTACCGGCAGCCGCGGGCTTTATCAGCACTTTTGCCGCACCTTCTTTGGCCCATTGGTCATGCGGAATGGTGCCATGCATCACCGGCACTTTGATCAAATTTTTCTTCGCGTCTTCAATGCCTTTCGTGATTGCTTCCTGCACTTCTTTAGCCTTACCCAATCCATGGCCAACGACACCATTTTCGTTGCCCACAACCACCAGTGCAGAAAAACTAAATGCGCGACCACCCTTTGTCGTCTTAACAACACGATTAATCGCCACTACTTTTTCCTTCAACTCAAGGTCACCCGGCTTCACTCTGTTTAAATTAACTTTTGCCATTTAATCAGTTTAGATTTTTTATTTGAGTTCATTTCTTGATTGCGCCTTAAAACTGTAAGCCTCCCTCTCTCGCGCCGTCAGCCACCGCTTTCACACGACCGTGATACAAATAGCCGCCACGATCAAATCGCACTTCTTTCAATCCCAGCTCGGTTGCCTTTCTTGCAATGGCTGCACCCACTAATTTGCCTTTTTCGGTTTTATTGACTTTTTGCGCAGCAATGTCCTTGTCTCTCGATGACACAGCAGCTAAAGTTTCACCTTTGGTGTCGTCGATCAGTTGCACATAAATTTCATTAATGCTTCTAAAGACAGACAAACGAGGTTTCTGCGCCTCACCGTCGCCAACCCTTCTGCGGATCCTGTAGCGAATATTCTGCCTTCGCTGCGATTTAACTTTCGGATTCATATTCTTGTTTCAGATTTCTTTTTGCTTGTTTCTGGTTTATCGTTCCCGGTTACTAGCAACAAGCAACTAGCAACCAGCAACTCTTATTTACCTGCAGCTTTACCAGCTTTCTTGCGCACTATCTCGCCCACATACCGAACACCTTTGCCTTTGTATGGCTCGGGTTTCCGCAAGCTCCTGATTTTGGCAGCCACCTGCCCGAGCAATTGACGATCGATCCCCTCCAGCAAAATGGTTGGATTCTGACCTTTCTCCTGCGCCGTTGCGACCTTCAGTTCTTTTGGTACTTCGAAGACGATATTATGCGAATACCCTAATGACAGATCCAGCACATTGCCCTGGTTGGATGCTTTGAAACCAACGCCGATCAACTCGAGGTTTTTCTTATAACCCTGCGTGACTCCTTTCACCATGTTGGCAACAAGAGCGCGATATAAACCGTGTAGTGCGCGGTGACGTATCTGGTCAGTAGGCCGCGCAAAACTTACTGCATCATCTTTTACCTCAACAGTAATATCACGATCCACAGCTTGCTGGAGTTCACCTTTTGGACCTTTAACCACGATTACATTGTCGGTGCCTAAGGTCACAGTCACTCCATTTGGAACAGTCACTGCTTTTCTTCCTATACGAGACATAAAAATCGCTTTTACTTTTAAACTTTAATTTTTATTATGACTTAGGCCACAAAGCACAGAACTTCACCACCTACATGCTGCGCCTTTGCTTCCTTGTCGGTCATGACACCTTTGGAGGTGGATATGATCGCTACTCCCAAACCGTTTTTTACACGACGCAGGTCAGCGGGAC
>VBAU01000376.1 GCA_005883855.1 Bacteroidota bacterium | reverse complement strand
TGTCATTCTTCCCCAAGGTCGACCAAGAATAAGGTCCGAATTGAGATGTTTGACAACAAAAATATGCTGTTTAACCGCAACTCCACCAACATCCACAAGAACATCATGGCAGACCCCGAGAAGGTTCCCCTTATTATTCAAGTCTGCAATCTCCCCTTCTGCCTTTGCATCATACCCGTTAATTCTCCAGTTGATACTCGTGTCAATTGGATGTTGCAATTGATCGAATGCGCGTTTTACCATGATGTTTAATTCCGATCCGTCGTCAAGCAACGCCTCCACTTGCAATTCGTCGTCCAAACAAACTTTTGCACGTGCGGAAGGACAAGCATAAAGCGATTTCTCCACAGCTCCCAATTGAGTTAAATCCGTGTTCGCCGAAACGATAATTTCCGTAGCTGCATCCTCCGTTGGCGAAATCCTGTTCGAAACACTGTCTGATGGAATAGGAACACGCCGCTTTCGAGTTTGATCATGAATGTAATTCGCAACTTCCGTAGACACAGCCAAAAGCTCACACATCCTCAATTGAATAGGTGCATCCATAACTTTCCTGCCCACAGCCTCCGTTGTAACGGTTTGATTCAATTCCGACGCCAATCGAAATTTCGTTTTTCCGTCCGATGGTGATCCTTGAGGGGTCCGTGCGTCTGGCGATCCTTGAGAGGTCTGTGCGCCACGAGGGTCTGAAGTGGATTCTGTGCCCATTTCTTCCTCCGGAACGTCGGTAACCTGTACAGGAGGTGGATAACCGTAGTTCGCAGGTGCCGGACGTGTATTCGAGGGGCCAGGATTGGATTCCGGAGCTGGTTGCGTTTCCTCAGGTCCATCAATTCGAGATCTGACGCGTCGGGTGCGCTCCAAAGCATCGCGTTTTCGTTTTTCATTTGCTTCCACATCGATAATTTGATCGGTACGAATTCCGTTCTCAAAATCCAATGAAGTAACCCTTGCTGATCCATTTTGAGGGCCCAACTTCCCGAATAATTGATCGTCAAATGAAATCGCGCCAACATCCGCAGAGGTTACCGCCGTAACTCGAGATGCCGTTTCCACAGTCCTGGATCTAACAGCCTCTTTCATCCCACCCCTATTTGTCATCAAGGGAAGTTCTTCCCCTGTCGACATCAATTTAATTCTACCTGATTCGTTGAACCCAACTACTTTTGCATTGAGAGCCTCAGTAAATTCGGTACAATCCCTGCGGGTATGCTCAACACTGTCGCACCACATGCATTTGCGTTGCCACGGACGATCCGAATTTGTCGAGGGTGGTCCAGATGAGCGAGGAGCAGATTGCTGGCGAGGTTGCGGCTGGCCCTCCAAAAATAGCGTAAGTTTCGTAATTTGCCGGGTGAGTTCTTCAATTGAATCCGAGGCCGGTGGAACTGGACTAGTGACCACCGTGGGGACCGTCGTAGCTGTCGCTGACGCTGCAGGAGTGCCAGATGATCCAGTGCCGAGGAACCCAGCCTGTCCACCAGAAAATAACTTTCGCCGTTCAATCATTTTAGCTTTTTCCAATACGATTTGCTTAACTTCTTCGAACACAGGTTCCGTGGTCTCCACATCGTGTTCAAGCATTCTCCAGCCTTGTTCACTGCAATACTCGAACACTTTTGATTGAATTTCGTCGGATAACCCCTCCAAGAGCCGAACAGCGCGATCGAATTTGGACATCGCATTCTTACGAATGAGGGCATCTGTAATCGTGGTATATTTGAGAACATACATGTCCACACTCATTTTTCCAGCTTTAGCGTCGCCAATAAGCTTGAACAATGCGGCCGCTGTATCCTTGGGAGGATCCGTTTGCCAGAACAATCTTTTCAACTCGCGCTGAAACACCCCCCAATCCCCTTTATCGTACCCATCCAATTTCTGAATAGCTTCGCCAATATCCTTACCACAATACCTGGGCAATTTCTTACATTTTTGCGCATCCGTCAGTCCGTACTCTTCACACTCCAACTCCCAATCCTTCAAGAAATCTGAGATGCCGGTCCCGTCAAAGCGTAATGCGCCTGGTTGTCCGGGGCGAGGCATGATTCCCACGATAGGGTGAATTGTAATTGGAGTAGCAGGCATGTTGACAGATTCACTAAGGTCCGACATTCCATTAAATTGCTTCTGAAAAAGCTTTGGGAGCTGATGAATTGATATTCGGCGACCTTGATAAAGAAAAGGTGTAGGATCCGAATTGTGATCCTCGTAACAATCTTGGGGGCGATTCCGATGTTCTTGATGTTTTTCCTTTGAAACGAGATTTCCGGGGTGACGTTTGTGGTTCCGCCGATCCTTCTTCTTCTTATCTCCTTGTAGTCCCCGTCGAATTCGACGCTTAACGAGGAGGGTGGTAAGCTTCCGTCCTCTGACCACATGACCCAAGCCACCCGTCCATATTGAAGCTTTCGAACCATCGGAGCCCAAGCATTGGGATTGGACGTCTCCCCAGCAGCGCCGATCACTTCTGTT
>VBAU01000375.1 GCA_005883855.1 Bacteroidota bacterium | reverse complement strand
AATCGAGTAACGCAAGAAAAATTGCCTTCTTGAGAAATTCGCTTACGCTATAATATTGCTTATTTATGACAACGTATTACAAAGCCTCGACCCCTCGCAGCCTCGAGAGTGTTCTGGAAAAACCGAAAACCAACTCCGCCCTCCTCTGTAGAATGTGTATATAATTGGCCAGCTTTTCTTCAAAATTTCAAAAATATCACTGTATCTTTAAATTATCCTCATCTGCAATGCCCAAACGTGCTCTATATCCTGGACAACTTCCCACTTGGCGTCTTGAATCTACAAAGCCGAAAACAAAGGCGAAGAGGGAGCCACAGACGAAAAGAGTGAAGGAACTGGCGAGCATAAGACAGCACAATTTTCGGGCTAGGATTATCAGCAACCATGACGTTGAAAATGCCAAAGCTATGGAAGAAATGGAGGAACTCGCAAGTTATAGGTACTTTGGGTTTCATGGTTCCGCTAACTTTACTAGACTTGAAGAGCTCGACCGCGATTTCCAGGGAACGCTGAAGAAGGAACATAACTGGCCGACTCCTTTGGCGAATCCCAAAGACGTCTATTCTTTGTTCTACGATGCCACTCACGCCTTGGCCCGCAACATAATTTGTGCTTCATGCGGGACTCTTCGGCACGATTTCAAACTATTCACCACCGTCAAAGTTACCGATCCGAAACTGGAGGTTTTGCGTATTCCAGAAACTGTGTATGTACCGTTTGATTTTTCCTGCGGCATAAATGTGTTGGACAGTCAGCGTATCATGGTTGATAAACTCGCAATATCCGATGACCATTCTCACGGTACTCAAATTGAAGCGCTTCACCTTTGCAACACTTGTCACAAGTTCATGGAGCGGAAACGTCTGCCTCCTCATTCGCTTGCCAATTACAGATGGGTAGGGACGGTACCGGAGGAGTTACAGGGTCTCACGTGGCTTGAGGAACTGCTCGTTGCACGGGCACATTTAGTGGGTAGGGTCATACGCTTGGAAGAGAGAAAAGCGACTTCGTATTTCGCTCTCAAAGGTCACACCATCCTCCTTCCACAAGACACCACTCGCCTTCTCGACCTACTTCCGATGTCCCCTTCTTCGCTACCTGAGGTTGTTAAAGTAGTTTGGACAGGGAAATCGATGCCGGAAAAACAAAAACTACGGACACACTTCACTGTACGAAAACGACAGGTGTACGATGCACTACAATGGTTATGTCGTAATCACGAAGATTATCGGCAAGTCACCATTGACGAAGAAAGATTGGCCTCTTGGGAGTCTACATTTGTTGCCACCGACATCCTCGATTCCATGAATTCCGTAGCCAACAATTCATTGGAAGATGCCTCTCGGTCAGGATTTGCCACCGAGGATCCTGATAACAATAATGTCGAAGGTGATATCCCTCACTCTGTCTCAGGCATGATTGATGTCACCGACGTTGGAAGATCAATGGATGCTGAGATACTTCGAGACCTTGCAGAGATTAAAACATCGAGTCCTGGTCTCACGGTCAACGTTGTTACGGGGAACTCCATTATCAGCGATTTCTATGACTCAACATATTTCACTTCCGCATTTCCGACATTATTTCCCTATGGAACAGGGAAACATATTGATGCACGACGTACACAGCAGTTGGGCCTATCTACATGGTTACAACTATTACTGAGAGATTCGTCAAGGTTAGTATCTTGTCATATAAGTAGTGCTCTAACTAATATTATAGGCGTTTTCAGTCTCATTCGGCCTTCGTTGTCACGGGATTCGACATCGTAAGAAGACGGCACAACATGTCCAAGACGAATGTTCAAGCCAGTTACAGTACCTGGCCTGCAACAAGAGCTCTACTGGAATCCTTGACCGCCGAAGAGATTATAGAAGCTGCAAACAAAGCGCAGCAATATAAGCCGAACGACGATCATCGTATCAAAGAGTTACTGAAAATGCTCTCTCGCATTGGAAGTACCGCAGCCGGTTCCGACGAAAAAAAATCGTACTTGCTTGCACAATTAAAGTCCTCAATGGTGAATTATGGATGTCCTATTCTATACCTCACCATCAACCCGGCGGAAAGATACTCCCCAATCTCCCTGTTCTATGCTGGGGAGAAAATTGATGTCAAAAACTTTAGTGCAGAGTTCTATACGTCCTCGCACAGGCTGAAGTGTATGCTCAATAATCCGCTCCCTGTCGTCGAATACTTCCACGATCTTGTCACGACTATAATTGAAACCGTACTAAAAGGGGGGATGTTTGGCGAGCTCAATCATTATTACGGAACTATTGAGTATCAGGGGAGATACACCCCACATATTCATATGGCGGTACTAACCCCCTACCTTTTCTTTATTTCTGTCGCTCACTGTTTTTAGCTATGGATTAAAGGCACTGGAACTCCTCAGGAAATGAGAGAAAAGGCAAAAAGCGATCCACTATTTCGAGAACGCCTTTTAAATTACATCACTTCCATAATCCACGAATGCATGCCAGAAAACTCGATGTCCTACGAAGACGATGACTTCGAGGAGCACAGTGGAGACAAAGCCTTCCACCCGTTCATTCCCGTCGATGATCCCGAATTCGATAAATTGATGCAGGCGCATCTCTCACACATAATTCCATCAAGACAAATGCACAGTAGGACTCATCTACCTACTTGTTTCAAATATGGATCTAAAACATGCCGCTCTCGATTCCCTCGTGCGATTGTTGAGAAAACCGTATTTGACGTCGAAACGGGCGTCATTAAGGTCAAGCGAGACAATTCTTGGGTTAACAACTATAACAAGTGGTTTTCACTCATGACTAATGGCAACCACGATATACAATACTTATTTACCAAAAATCATGCCCTGGCAGTGATACATTATGTTATGAAGTATATCACGAAACCGGAAACTGCGCTTCACGCGAAGCTGACGATCGCTGCCGCAGTGCGCCAAGCCTCCAATAACCCAGACGCAAAAAAAATGTTGCTACGAATCTACAACAAACTAGAAGGATCGAGGGAAGTCGGCGTGCCAGAGGCCTTATCCCATATCCTCGAGTACCCAGACCACTACACTGATGTCATATACTCCAATGTTAATACTACTCACCTTCTCAACTACATTAAACGTGTATCGAAAAGACACGCTACTGTCGTCGATGATAGCCCGGACTCAGAGATAGTCGCTGCCTCGGATGGCG
>VBAU01000368.1:3711-4223 GCA_005883855.1 Bacteroidota bacterium | reverse complement strand
TCTTTATCGAATTATCGAAAGATGAAAAAATAATTGTTGATATTCTGAACGAGAAAGAGACTGTGCATATTGATGAGATCAATCTACGAAGTGGGTTAAGCAACAGTGCCATCGCCGCAGCCATTTTGAATTTGGAATTGCAAAATGTGGTGAACGGATTACCGGGAAAAATGTATAAACTATCCTGAAATTGTCGCAAACTATTGTCTAGAATCAACAAACTGGTCCATTCTGGGTAAGCCGGTATAAATACACTTGTTAGATTGAGTTATGTTATTAGTCTTTTTTGTAACTTCTATAACTAATACCAAAACTCAGCTGGCTCATTAAGAACCCATTGATAATAATATTGTTGTTTAGTCAATTATTGTTTCGAAGTCTTTGCTTTGCCCAAAACAGAAAATTGACAGCTACCAAACATTCTGCCAAGTCTAAAGGATACCTCAAGAATCGAGTGCATTCATGCGGCTTCGTTGCCCTAACAACTTCGATAAACGTCACTTCTTCACCAC
>VBAU01000368.1:0-3580 GCA_005883855.1 Bacteroidota bacterium | reverse complement strand
AAACAATGTTAACGCCGAAACACCTCCCTTCAACCTTGAAGTTATTCTTCGCGGAGAGGGCAATGCATTCGGGCTTGTCAAATTTCGCCAGGATGTCGATCCATCCAAAATCATTACACTTGACACGTGGGTTCGTGATCTGCAGCCAAATCACAATTATCTGCTTCAAAGAGCTGTTGATCCAATCAATGTTGTTGACGGAGATTGTACAAGCACCTCATGGCTCACGCTTGGTAAAGGCTTGACACCCCAGGCCATCGTTACCGACGGTGATGGGACAGGAAGGGAGTCACTCTGGCGTGATGTAACAGCAGTACCATCCGGATCACAATTCGATATTCATTTCCGCATAGTCGATGCAACAAATATGGCCGTGGTGCTTACCAGCGATTGCTATCATTACACTGTAAGATGATGCGATTATTGTTACGACTTACATGCTAAACATAGCCTTGATAAAAAGAGAACTGTCCCGATGAATCGGGACAGTTTCTGAAACTCACTGTTTGCTGCGCATTGAAAAGTGGACGATTTATATACTCATTGTTTGATAAGAGTGAGCGTCTTTCTCTCCTGACCGTTGGTCACTTCAATCAAATAAATTCCGGACTTATAATTCTCGCCAATCCTAAATGTTTGCATCGCGTTGACTCTTCTCATTTCCACAAGCTGGCCATTTATATTTAATACACGTAAGGTAATCGGTCCTCCGTTTTCAGGCGAATTAACTTTCACGGTAAAGGACTCGTTTGTTGGGTTCGGATTTGCCGTGATGGCAAGTGCTCCCCGCTCAGGAATTACTTTTTTGGCGGTTACAGTTTTCACACAGGAACCAAGGTAATATCCCGCAGGCAGTGCGGATATTGTCTTGGTGGCCGACGAGACACATGTCGTAGAGTAGGAACCATTCTTGAATTGGCAGACATTGATCTTGCCGGAACCGCACCTGATGTCGACTACATTAATTTGTTTGCTTGTCTGCAGCGTCTGGGCGCAATTGTTTACATCTTTAATGCTGACAAAATAGGTGGTCGTTGCAGAAGGACTTACGGTGATCGATTGCGTTGATGAAAAGCCTGATCCAGCCGGAGAACCTGTCGTCCATTTGTATGTATAAGAATTTGGACTCAGGTTACCCGATACCTGTGCTGTTAATGTAACTGATGATCCGCCATACCCAAGGTAGATCGTATTAGGCGATCCAATGGACGCCGCAATGCCTGAAGCGTATACATCCGCAATTGTGGCGTCGATCTTGTCAACTTTTACAACCGCGCTACAAGTTGAAATATTTCCGCTGCCATCAGTGACTGTCCACGTAATCGTGCTCGTGCCTGGATTGAATGCTCCACCCGCATTGTTCCCATTGCCATTCCTCGAAGTCGCGCCGGAGATGACGAACGTCGTAGATTGGATCGCGCAATTGTCACTTGCCGTCAGCGTCGGAATGGTGTACGTTCCGCTTGAATTGTAACATTGAACCGACGCGGCTGGACAAGTGATCTTTGGTTTCTCATTATCCACCACAGTTATTGTCTGCGATGCCGTTGCTGTAGCTCCATTTCCGTCTGTTACTTTCCAATGAATGGTGGTTACGCCTTTAGGGAAAGAAGCGGGCGCGTCGTTCGTCACAGTGAGCGAAGTACAATTGTTTGCATAGTTGGCGACACCCAATATCACATTAGTTGCGGCGCACGACCCTGGGTCAGTATTTACAATTTTATTTACGGGCGCGGTAATGCCCAAAGGAGCGCCTGGATGAATGGCCGCATTGGTGTCATCACAATCGGTATGATCCGACACATACCCTACTGGTTTAGTATTGGCAGTTTTGTGCACTGATGGATTGCCATAACCGTCACCGTCAGCATCCACGTACCAGGTTTTCAGATCTAAGCCATCACAATCCTGGTCAATACCGTCGTCGGGAATTTCTGTTGCGCCCGGGTGAACGGTTGCATGTTGATCATCACAATCTGTATGATCGGATACATATCCTGCCGGTTTAGCATTTGCAGTTTGGTGCACCAATGGATTGCCGTAACCATCTCCGTCGTAATCCTGGTACCATGTTCTTAAATCAGCGCCATCGCAGTTCTGATCAATTCCGTCATCCGGAATTTCTGTTGCTTTTGGATGAACACTTGCGTTGCCGTCGTTACAATCTTGGTTATTGTCCACGTAACCCGGCGGCCGTGTGTTGGCAGTTTGATGCACTGCCGGATTGCCATAACCATCACCGTCTGAATCCTGGTACCATGTTGTTAAATCGTAACCGTCACAATCCTGATCTATTCCATCGTCTGGAATTTCTTGTACTCCGGGATTGATGGAAGCTTTCGTGTCATCGCAATCCGTATGATCGGATACATAACGCAGTGGCTGGGCATTGGCGGTCTGGTGCACTGATGGATTGCCGTAGCCATCGCCATCTTGATCCTGGTACCATGTTTTCAAATCATAACCATCACAATCCTGGTCAATTCCGTCGTCAGGAATTTCGGTCGCGCCGGGATGTACCGACGCCTTCGTGTCATCGCAATCACTGTGGTCCGATACATAACCGGCCGACTGGACATTCGCTGTCACATGCACAGATGGATTGCCATAGCCGTCACCATCGGAATCCCTGTACCATGTTCTTAGATCATAGCCATCGCAATTCTCGTCCTTACCGTCATCAGGAATATCCGCTGCGCCGGGATTAATGGCTGGGTCGCTATCATTGCAATCCGCATGATCGGATACGTAACCTGTCGGGCGGGTATTCGCAGTCTGGTGCACTAATGGATTGCCATAACCATCGCCATCGTGGTCCTCGTACCATGTTTTTAAATCATAACCATCGCAATCCTGGTCTATTCCGTCATCTGGAATTTCTTCTGCACCCGGATGGATAGAAGCCTTGGTGTCATCGCAATCCGTATGATCGGACACATAATGTGCAGGCTGAGTGATGGCCGTTTGAGAAACAGATGGATTGCCATAGCCATCGCCATCTTGATCCTCGTACCACGTTTTTAACGAGCCATCGCAATTTGCATCGCCGGCTGCTCCAGGGTGAGCCGTTGGGTCACTGTCATCACAATCTGTATGATCGGCTACATAACCTTGCGGTTGCGTATTTGATAGCAGGGTTACCAATGGATTTCCATACCCGTCACCGTCTTTATCCTGGTACCATGTTTTCAAATCAAAGCCATCACAATCCTGGTCCACACCGTCATCTGGAATTTCGATCGCGCCGGGATGAACGCTCGGGTCGAAGTCATTGCAATCTGAATAGTTCGCCACGTAGCCGGGCGGCTGAAAGTTGGAGTATAAATAAAACCAGGGCAAATTATAAAGAAAGCCGTAACCATCTCCATCCAAATCGGCATACCATGTTTTTAAATCATAACCATCACAGTCCTGGTCTATTCCGTCGTCAGGAATTTCGGTGGCCCCGGGATGGATATTCGGATCATTGTCATTGCAATCTGAATTATTGAGCACGAAACCTGCGAGCTGAAAGTCGAAGTAGATTGCAAAGCCGGGCGCGCCGTACCCGTCGCCGTCGGCGTCATGGTACCATGTTTTC
>VBAU01000367.1 GCA_005883855.1 Bacteroidota bacterium | reverse complement strand
CCCTCGCATCTGGGCTAAGCGAATGAATTTGCTGGTGTCAGTATTGAACATTGGATGGGCGGTGAGGAATTATTTTCTCATCTCTACTTGCGCTGGGGGAGAGTGCCCGGAGAAAAAAATAAGCTTGTATATTGTTCTAGGCTCGTCGTTGCTGATGCTAGTAGCTGCCTTACTACCGCAGATGAAGTTGCCAGAGAAAGTGAATCCCTAACGCTCAAATAATTTTGCCACGCCAAATGCTGCACCGGCAGCAACAGCACCGATGAGCATCACACGCAAAGCGCCTCCCCAAGCGTTGACGCCGGTCACTTTACTTTTGAACCAACCGAAAATAAAAAGACAAAGAAGAGTCACAACAACTGAAATTTTTAAACCAGTAACAGGGTGCTCGACGAAAAAGTACGGACTCAGGGGAACAAAACTATATATGATATCCCAATGTTCATCGCAGACTTCGTGGCTCGTCTCGGATCAGGTTTGTTAAGACCTAGTTCATATTTCATCATGAAATCAACCCAGTGCTTTTTATCTTTTGCAATTTCAGCAGTTGCTTTTTCCTGTAACTCCTCACTGAGACCAATGTTTGCAAAGAACTCTTTCGTCTCAGTCACTTCCCGGTCTCGCAAATTATCAACCTCGTAAAATTCTCTTTGCAATTCAGTTTTGTAATGATCCTGTTCAGTTTTGCCTGCGAGGTAACCTCCCAATCCCATTGCTATGGATCCCGCACAAATCTCCGCAATGCCGGCGATGACAATAATACCGGTAGATGATACGGCTCCGCTCAAACCTGCCGCCAAAGCAAACGGCACAGTCAATCCATCACTCATACCAATTACAACATCAGTAAGCAAGTCGCTGCTTTTCAGATGCTGTTCCTCATGATGCAAATGTGTGTCCATTCCAGGTATGAGTTATGAATTTGAGTTATGAATTATGTTATGAGTTATGAGTTATAAGTTCACAAGCATTCACTATTGACCATTGACCATTCACGATCTCAGTCCAAACAAGATAGAGATTTTTTTATGATGGCAATGCATTCCGTCAACTGATCCTCCGTAATTATCAATGGAGGTGCAAGACGAATTTTGTCTCCATGTGTTGGCTTTGCCAGTAATCCATTTTCCTTTAATGCCAGGCAAAGCTTCCAGGCAGCATTGTGGTCAGGATGATCGATAACAATAGCATTTAGCAACCCTTTTCCTCTTATGACACTGATGTGTTTTGAATGGATGCCGTTTAATTCATTGCGTAATAATTCTCCCATGTTGTAGGCGTTCTCTGCCATGTTCTCCTGCTTCAAAACTTCAAGGGCAGTAATCGCAACCCTGCAGGCCAGTGGATTGCCAGCGTAAGTTGAACCATGCTGTCCTGGTTTGATGGTCAGCATGATCTCATCATCGGCCAACACTGCGCTCACTGGCATCATTCCTCCACCTAAAGCCTTTCCGAGAATCAATATATCGGCGTGTACATTTTCGTAATCGCAGGCAAGCATTTTTCCTGAGCGACAGAGACCGGTTTGAATCTCGTCGGCAATAAAAAGAACATTTGCCTCTTCACACAATTGTTTTGTTTTAGCAAGATATCCATCATCTGGTACAATTACTCCAGCTTCTCCCTGGATAGGTTCGACAAGGAAACCAGCGATGTTTTTGTTCTCGAGAACTTTTGCCAGTGCATCAACATCATTGTATGGGATTGAAATGAACCCGGGAGCATAGGGACCAAAATTGTTCTTGGCATCAGGGTCACTACTGAAAGAAATTACCGTTGAAGTTCGGCCGTGAAAGTTGTCTTCACAAACAACGATCGTTGCTTGTTCGTTTTTAATTCCCTTGACTTCATAGGCCCATTTGCGGCAAAGCTTGATGGCGGTTTCAACAGCCTCAACCCCGGTATTCATGGGTAAAACCTTGTCATAACCGAAATATTCCGTTACAAATTTTGCATACTCACCAAACCAATTCGTGTGAAACGCGCGACTAGTGAGCGTTAGCGCCTGCGCCTGTTCTAAAAAAACCTTCACGATCTTGGGGTGACAATGGCCATGGTTCAAAGCTGAATAGCCGCTCAAGAAATCATAATAGCGCTTCCCTTCAACATCCCACACATAAAAACCTTCGCCGCGATTGATCACAGCCGGAATGGGATGGTAATTATGAGCGCTGTATTGTTCTTCAAGTTCTAAATAGTTTTGTGCCAGTGACGACATAGATAAAGTACTTTGCCTAAAGAAAATGTAAGTGGAAAATGTGAGGAAGAAAAAGAATAATAGTAGGGTAGTGTCTTATCCTCGATGATTTAGGAAATCCAAATTGGAAGAAAGGAAGTCTTGTATAAGAATACCACTGTTCATTGTTTGCAAGATACAATATTATTTGCTGAAGCAAGGGGCTTAAGATGTCTGTAATTTTGATGTTCAAACAGATTTATGGACTACACAATTCCGGAACAAACAAGGATCGGTCATGTGCATCTAAAAGTTGCAGACCTTGAAAGATCGCTGAAGTTTTATCGTGACATTCTCGGTTTTCAAGTGATGCAATATTATGGCTCTGGCGCGGCGTTCATTTCGGCGGGAGGATATCATCATCACATCGGTCTCAATACATGGTACAGCAAGAATGGATCGGCGCCATCTCCACGTTCGACTGGATTGTTTCATACCGCCATCCTCTATCCCACCAGGAAAGACCTGGCGGTTGCGTTGAAAAGATTGGTTATCGCCAAGTATCCTTTGACCGGTGCATCATGGATGATCCAGATGGAAATGGAGTGGAGCTTTATTGGGATAAACCGCGGGAGGAATGGCCAATAGATGAAGAAGGGGGCATAGCGATGGTCACTGAACCGCTGGATGTAAATGAGTTGTTACTGCTCGCTGATTAATTCCTTTAGAAAATATTTGGCGCCAAAGGAAAGATTAAGGCCATGGTCCTTGTCAAATATTCCATAAACCGCACTGCCGCTTCCTGTCAAGGATGAATAAATTGCTCCTCCTTTGTAGAGCTGATTCTTAATATTTCTTATTTCCGGATACTTATTGAACACGCTTTCTTCAAAGTCGTTCTTTAGGCTCTGAGCCCATGTTTCGACAGGTTCTTTTATGATTTCTTTTATTGACCGTGAGGGTCGTGCAGGCTTTACCGAGGAAAAAGCTTCGGAGGTTCTGATATGGATTGGGGGAGCGACAATGACAATCTTATATGCAGACAGGTCTACTGTCACCCTTTCTAAAAACTCGCCTCGACCGGTGGCGAAGCACGGCTTATTGATAATGAAAAACGGGCAATCACTTCCCAACAGCAGCGCATAGTCAAGTAATCGTTCGATTGTCAATCCCAGTTGAAAATTATCATTAAGGAGCTGCAATGTGAATGCCCCGTCTGCGCTACCTCCACCTAAGCCAGAGCCGGGAGGAATTGATTTGTGCAAGTGCATTCGCACCAGTGGGATTTGGGGGAACTTGCTCTTAAGCTGGCTATATGCTTTAACACACAAGTTTTCTGTTGGACTTCCGTTAATGGTTTCGCCGCTGGTTGACAGTTGTCCAACGGAGTGATCGCCGATGTTACTTTGGTCAGATCGGGTAAGCTGCACAACCTCCAGCGCATCGCAGAGCGGCAATGGATACAAAACCGTTTCCAGGTCATGATACCCGTCGCTGCGTTTATGAACTATATTCAGCCCGAGATTGATCTTACAGTTGGGGAAGACGATCACGGATTATGCGGATTTAGCTGAAGAAATGATTTATTGAAATGAAAATTGTTGAATAGAATTACCGTACGTAAAAGAGTGCGACGCAACAGGTGTTGGAGAATGTTATGGAGCACGGCTAATAAACACCACCTAGCACTCCATTCGAGGCTTCTCATCGATTCTTCTTCCGGCTATTAATCTCATCCCGAATTGCAATAGCGCGAATGTAATCCTCGCTCTCGAGCACTTCGTTCAACAAAGTATGGAGTTCTTCGATGCTCATCGCCTTCAGGTCTTCACTTCCCGTCCTCAACTCTTCGACCGGCTCTCCCTGTGCCTTTTTCTTTTTACCTGCAGTTTCCTCCATCATGATGCCGGCACTTTCCAGGATGTTTTCATAAGTATAAATAGGACAACCGAAACGAACGGCAAGAGCCAATGCGTCGGATGTTCTTGAATCGATCTCTACGGTGTCATTTTCAGTTGAGCAAACCAACTTGGAAAAAAAAATGCCCTCCTGCAGGTCATTAATCACGATCTCATTTAACTCCACACCAAAAGCATTCATGAAATTTTTCATCAGGTCATGTGTGAGGGGTCGACTTGGCTGCATTTTTTCCAGGGCTACTGCAATAGCCTGCGCTTCAAAACCGCCGATGACAATGGGCAAACGTCGGAGACCGTTTACTTCTCCGAGTACAACAGCGTAAGAGTGAGTTTGTGTGATACTATGCGAAAGCGCGACTATTTCCAGTTCTATCTTCTTCATAAATATCCCACGAAACTAAGGCATTTTGCCTAAAAAAATTATGGCCGAGAAATCAGCTATATCACAGATATTCTTTCAAAAAATTCACGAAGTGCCTTTCAATTTTTTGACTGCATCGGTAAGTTTCGGCACTACATCAAATGCGTCTCCAACAATACCATAATCGGCTGCTTTGAAGAATGGAGCTTCCGGATCTTTGTTGATGACGACGATCACCTTACTCCGATTCACACCAGCCAGGTGTTGAATTGCTCCGGAAATACCAATGGCGATATAAAGATTTGGAGCGATCGCGATGCCGGTCTGTCCTACGTGCTCATTGTGCGGACGCCAATGCGCATCTGCTACGGGACGACTGCAAGCCAGTGCTGCATGCAATGCATGCGCGAGATCTTCTACCATCCCCCAATTTTCTGGCCCCTTCAATCCACGACCAGCACTGACTACAATTTCGGCTTCGGTTAAAGGCACTTCGCCACTCACTTTATTGATGGCAGTGATCTTCGTTCTCGATGCTGGCACTGTTGCATTACATGGGATTATCTCAGCAGTGCCGCCCGTCTCTTGTACCTTATAAGCGTTCGGGCTAAGAGCAATGATTTTTACGTCAGTGGTCAAAGAAACATTTGCAAACGCCTTTCCTGAAAAAACGTTTTTCTTGACAACAAATCCATTGCTGGTATCCGGTATCCCAACCGCTCCCGAAACCAAGCCCGCCTTTAACCTGACTGAAAGTCTGGGTGCGATGGCCTTGCCATCTACGTTATTTGAAAAGACGACAACCTTTGCACCAAGCGCCTGGGCAACTTGCGCAATTACATTGGTGAGCACCTGTGAATCGAAATGATCGAGAGTTGAATTTTTTACCTGGTGAATTTTTTTTACTCCGTACTTACCCAGGACAGTCAGATCTTCTTCCGTTGAACCAAGTACAACGCCTTCAGCTGTCGTACCTAATTGTTTGGCAAGGTCCGCGCCGTATGTCAGGACTTCAAACGAAGCTTTCTTAACATGACCTTCAGCAACATCAATAAAAACTAAAACGGGCATAAAGTATATTTTAGGAAAGTGATCGCGGTCAACTCCGCAATCAATCTTTAAATCATCTTAGCTTCTTCGTGAAGTAATCTTATAAGTTCTGCAGGATTATCTGCAGATACTAATTTGACCCCTGCTTTTGCCGACGGCAACCCAAAGCTTTGAATAGCTGTTAAGGTGTCCGCTGCACTTGGCTCTACAACTTTCAAAAGTTTTGTACGTGCTGCCATGATACCGCGCATGTTTGGGATTCGTTGCTCTGCTACGCCTTTCGCACAGCTAACTACCGCGGGCAATTTTACTTCACAAATTTCTTAACCTCCCTCAATTTCACGAGTGACGGTAGCTTTATTACCAACCAAATCAAATTTAGTCGCCAGTGAAATGAACGGCAACTCCATCAATTCTGCTACCATGCCGCCAATAGAGGATCCATTGTAGTCGATCGTTTCTTTTCCCGTAAATACCAGGTCGTACGCACCTTGTTTCGCGACTGCTGCAATTTGAGAGGCGATGTAAAAACTGTCGTGGCTTTCGGCGTTTACGCGAATGGCCTCGTCGCCGCCTAACGCGAGAGCTTTACGAATAATTGGTTCAACATCCGCGCGTCCAACCGTAACAAGATGGATTGTTGTTGAAGCATCGGCTTCCTTTAACTCGATGGCCCGCACGAGCGAATACCATTCGTCATAAGGATTAATGATCCACTGCACGCCAGCCGTATCGAATTTCGTGTTGTTGTCGGTGAAAGCTATTTTTGCTGTTGTGTCGGGCGTTTTACTGATACAAACTAATATCTTCATAAC
>VBAU01000366.1 GCA_005883855.1 Bacteroidota bacterium | reverse complement strand
TACAGGCTCAACAATACACCAATTCCACTCAGGATAAAGTGCCATAATATGGCCCAACGCCGCGACACAATATTATCAACTACGTTTTGTTTGGGCCTATTTACCTGGTCAATGTCAACATCAAAATAATCGTTGATGATATAACCCGCCGCCGCGATTAATAGCGAAGCAACAACCAACAAGAAAAAACGTCTTTGGTCAAGAGATACTTCCGTTCCTGATGACTCCACCAGTGGTAACAAAATGCAGTAGTAAAATAAAAATTGAGTGAGTGCAATAAAAATGAGATTTTGAAGCCTGATCAACTTTAGAAATGCTTTTATCAATCTCATTGCCGCAAATTTCAAGCTCCAAATCACAAGCTCCAAATAAAATCCAAATTAAGAACCATAGACCGTAAAGAATTTGACTATTTGGAATTGAAATTTGGGTTTTGGTCCCGATCGCTATCGGGATTATTTAGAAACGACATCATCGTGAAAAATCCATTTATCCTGTACTCTCAACACTTTTTCGATTACATCCCGTACGCAGCCGAAACCTCCGTTTACCGGCGAGATGTATTTTGAAAGCTCAAGTACTTCGGGAACGGCATCCGCCGGACAGCACGGCAAACCAACCATCTTCATCAAAGCAAGATCAGGAAGGTCGTCGGCCATGTACAGAACTTCCTCCCATGTTAGGTTATTTTTTGAAATGAAATTTTGCGCGAAATCCTTTTTATCCGCGATAGACATATGCACTTCTTCAATGCCTAATTTTCTTAGACGGTGGATCACTGGCTCGGAGTGGCTTCCAGAGATGGCTATCACCCTAAATCCATTTTTGAGAGCCATTTGCAACGCAAGGCCATCTTTAATGTTCATTCTTCTTGCCTGTAACCCATTTTCGAACAAAAGCATGGTGCTATCGGTTAGCACACCATCGATATCAAAAATAAAAGTGGTTACTCTCTTAAATTCGGCAAGGACATTCATGGCATGAAAATATGAAATGTTGTAATGATTATTTTGATTGCTAGACGGTTAAATTGTCAACCACCGGAGATCATACCATCCTAACGGCTTAAACCACTTCACTCGGTTGCAATGTTCAACCATTTAAACCACTTAAACCATTAAACAATTCAACCCACCAACCAATCAAACCACCAAACAATAACTAACTATCAACTACCTTGAATACTCCTCGTCATTACCTCATAAATAGCCTTCAACTTTGGATATTTTTCCAGCAATTTCAGATGCTGGCCAATTGTCGCCTCATCATTACGAATTGCAGGTCCGGTCTGAACGTTGGAAGGAGAAATAGCTTTTATACGTTGCACTGTTTCTTCTATTAACGGCAGTAATTGCTGAAAGTCGATTCCCTCTTTGTTACAAAAATCCTCGGCAAGTGCATACAAGTGATTGACAAAATTGCTTACAAATACCGCTGCAATGTGCATTTTCAAGCGCTCGTTGTCGCCAGCCTCAATTACATGACCTTTAGAAATAGAATCCGCAAGCTGTTGAAGTTTTTTCATGGCTATGTCATCACTTGCATCGATGAACAAAGGAATCTCCGGCAACCCCGCCCGGTCTTTTCGTAAGCTTTGCAAGGGGTAGAACACGCCGTAGTGATGTGACATGCTCTTCAAAACTTCCTTTTTTATGGAAGCTGCCGTATGCGCGACCACTTTTCCGGGTACATGCACATGTTTTGCCACATCATTGATGGCCTCATCAGCGACGGCGATTAGATAAATGTCAGCATCCTTGCGAATGACGGACCAATAATTGGTAGACTCAGTATCCAACTGGTAAGCCAGTTGACTCGCTGCTGATGCGTCGCGGCCAAAAACCTGTACAATGCGATGGCCGGCTCGCTTTAATTTTCTGCCAAGCACCGTTGCTGCGTTTCCTGTGCCAATGATGACTATATTCATACCTGGATTCGACGACTTCGAAGCTTTTTGTTATGATTGAACTATTGGAGCTATTGCATGAAATTAAAACAAAAAATTGCTGTCGGCTTTGTCCAAATGAAATTCAAGATGCTTTCTCTTTTTTCGAAGAAGAAAGCTGCAGAAGCAGCTCTTGACCTTTTTCGAACTCCCCAACGCAGGGCCAAAAAACAACCATCGGCAATTTTTAATGAAGCTGAACAACTGGAATTTGCCCTTGAAAATAATTCTATCCACGGTTATCGATGGAATAGAGGTGCCGCGGAACGAATTCTCATCATTCATGGATTTGAGTCTTCTATTGTAAATTTTGAACAGTATATCCGACCCCTCGTAAAGAAAGGTTATGAAGTGCTGGCGTTTGATGCACCTGCACATGGGAGGAGTGGTGGCAAAACAATATCCGCGCCTTTGTTTGCGAAAATGATCACAACCATTTATGAAAACTATGGACCCATTCACTCCTTTATTGCACATTCATTTGGTGCATTAGCTTTGTCACTTGCCTTGGAAAACATAACTCACGACGAAAATTACAAGATGGTCCTTATAGCACCGGCCACAGAAACGAAAACTGCCATCGATCAATTTTTTGATTTATTGCAATTGAAAAATGCGGTGAGAAAAGAATTCGATAAGCTTATTGCCGAGCTGGGAGGAAACCCGGCCGAATGGTATTCGGTTCACCGCGCTGTCAAAAATATAAAAGCAGAAATC
>VBAU01000365.1 GCA_005883855.1 Bacteroidota bacterium | reverse complement strand
ACAATGTTGCCGCAATGCCAGAGGAGGCAGTAGGTAATGCAATATGACCCTCAGATCGAACCTTCGCTAACACCAAATTTATTAAGAATGTTTTGCCAGTACCACCGAATCCTTCAAGGAAAAAAACACCTCCTTCACCCGATGTAACTGCTTGATAAAGAGTGTCAAAGGCGACTTTCTGATCTGCATTGAGACGGGTGTAACCTGATTGTACAGTATCTCGTAGAACATCGACATTGTAATTGTGTTCACCGAGAATCAATCGATTAGTATTGAGATCAATTGATGCAAATTCATGTGTCGGCAAGGGAAGATCATGCTTATCGAGATCGGAATTATTTCGAAGCAAAATGTCACGAATGAGGCACAAAGCGAGTGATTGGATCTATTGATCATTAGAATATGAAACATCAGAATAATATGAGAATAATATATCTGTTCTTCTGATAGATCATCAATCTGATGTTTTGTTTGCAATTGATGTTTGCAATCATCAGCCAGATTCACGCTATGATTCCGCCATAACTCAAGCGGATCAGCTGGTTGACAATGTAATAGAATACAAACAAACAATTGCCGCAATTGAAATCCACCTTGCCATAATGCTGCTTCCGTTAGCGAACGATCCCATTGGTCGTCAGAATCGAGCAGACCCCGCGCAATGCAAGTTGATTTGAAGTTCTGATGAACTACGCCATCATATGTACGTAAATCTTCAAATGACATAGCACCCTTTACAATTGTAAGAAGCATCCGCAAATAGAATCTCTCCCCACCACTGGGACCAACGAAATACATTCGTCCGATTGTGCTGCCAATTCCATTCTTTCGTCGATTCCAACGACGCAACCCCTGTTTCCAGACCATGTGTGTTGGAAATTCTTGATATAATAATTCACGACAATCGAAATCCAATTGCTCACCATTGATTGTTGCTTCTGTCGCTTGTTTGTTTGCTGTGAAAAATTCAGTTAAAGTTGTCTTGCGAATGCGATCATTCTGTAGAAGGGTAACAATATCTGTATCATCGTTGAATGTGACAGTCTGTTCATTGGGAAGATGAATTTGTAGACGTTGAATCGCCGGAGATCTATGATGGAATTTGAACCCAAAAATATGCCAGACCGCCTCGGGTGCTGATAGGTAACGTGCATCAACATAATCTTTAATTTCATTGACTTCATTTTCCAAGACTGCAGTCATTCGATCGCCGCCCTTGAATACATATTTGAAGAGATATTTGAACGCGCTAATGCTCGAGCAAATTTCAACATTAATATGAGCATTAAAATGTTTGGAAAGAAAGGGACAGTATGGAACGACCCACCGATTATCGAGCCATACACCTTTGCATTTGACTTTGCGTTCTTCTCCATCAACGAATCGTCGTCGTCGATAGATGGGATAACCATCTTCATTCGCCATCGTTTCATCGCAAAATTGACGTGGATATCTCTTTGAACATTTTCCATCCGTCATGCAGGGCGAATTCGGATATCCTGAACCGCATGGACCATGCATCATATTGCGAGAGACAATATTATATAGATCTGGATCTATATTGCGGTCGGGAATTTCAGCGCAAATGGTGTCATCGATGTCTTCAAGGTCTCTGATCTTGTCATCCTGATTCATGATCAATAGAATATGTGCATGTGGAAGACCTCGCTTCTGAAATTCGACAACATAAACGTCAGCTACAGTCTTTCCAAGTACATGTTTGTGAAGTAAATCATCGATCAAGGCCTTTAACTTGAGATTGAAAACTCGGGAGACAATATCGGGATGATCGGTTGCGTTAGAGCCAGCGGGAATATTTGAAATAATCTCATCCCATTTCGGATTACAGGTGAATGTGACAAAGAAATCTGGTCGGCCATAATGTCGACATATAGCCATTCCATCCTGATATAGTTGCTTCATATATCGAGGAGTGCCGGGGATGGATGAAGGGAGGATAATTTGACGCCCCAATCTCTGTGCATCTTCCTCAACCCCTGTTCCAATTGCGTCTTGAAGTCCATTGTAGCATTCAGTCCGTCACTTTGCTTGATGTGTCCGTACCCATTGTAGACGGTTGGATTCAGCTCAAACCCAAGCATCAACGCAGTATTCTCGACATAATCGACCTGCGTGGAGAAGAGGAGAGAACATATCATCACGATTCTGCAATTGAAAAGCATAGTATTGAGACTGTGACACTCTCACAGATCCTCCCCGTCCATGTCTTAGAGCAACCTGCACATCGTTATCACTCTCAGGCTCGGAATTAATGTGTGTACGACGGCGTGCATGTAAATTGGCATTATCGACCAAGTTGATGTCAGTAAGAGGAATCAATGGATGCCATCCCTCCTCGCCATGTGGAAAAATCAGCGGATAGCGCATTGGCATGTAACAGGGAGAATGCTGAGAGATTCGTTGTAATTGGCGTGTATTACGATGCTGAATGATAATATCTCGATCCAATGGCTCGTTGTCGTTTTCGGGTTGGACAATGATAGCAGCGACTTCATCTGCTGTAGGACGATTGTAACGACGTGGATCTCGAACTGTTGGATTGAGCATTGTAAGGCGAATAGTCAGCTGTGCATTCTCTGCAATCCGTTCGGCTGAATTTCGCCAAAACTGAACGTACGGGTTGACTTCTCGAAGGACTGCACTCAACAATTGAACAATATCAAGTTGCAAATGCGGATGAGTTGCATGACGAAATTGTAGTTGCTCTTGGGCAGAGTCAAACATGTAAACTTGTGCAAAACGGGGTCTCTCGTCGACAGGAGGAAGAAGGCTTCCCATAGAGTGATGAAGAGCGCCCTGTATTCGAAAAGTATAGACTCCTACAGCATTCATCGCATTGGTGATGGCTCGATCGAGTTTGGCGCCAAGAGATGTGAAAGACACTGAGTTATTGTATGATCGAATGTTCTGTTGAAAATGCGCAACCCTGTCGGTCCAAACGGCCTTCCCATTAGCGTTGACACGGGTCTCAGTGAGAAGAATCC
>VBAU01000364.1 GCA_005883855.1 Bacteroidota bacterium | reverse complement strand
GTTCAGGTATTTGCGAAGGCTGAGAAATAGTACTTCCGTCCAGCCCGGCTAACCGATAATGAAAATAGAAAATAAAAGTTGATGGTTTGTGCTTGGCCGAAAGTTGCTTGTCCTGCCCGAACAACTGACCAACGATGCTGCAAATGTTGAACCATGGCTTCCGTCCGCCCGGCATTTGCAAATACTCGTGTTAGCGGAAGTTTTATTTGTAAGCTATTGCTGCACTTGAAGGTCCAGTCAATGCAATTAATGATGTTGATTTAAACCTGGCGATCTTGGCCCATTTGTTGAAATCAGCAAAAGTGTAATCAAAACCAGTTCCAGTTTCTATAAGCATGTTTAAACTCATCATCATGCCGAATGCATTTTGTTTTCTTTCGTCATCTATGATGCCTTCAATAGCAATAAAAGCACCACCTTCAGGCAACGCTTCGAATGCCTTCTTTATAAGCATTATTTTCTTTTCTTCATCCCAATCGTGTAGGATGTTTCCCATCGTTACAATGTCTGCTGGAGGGAAAGCGTCAGCAAAAAAATCTCCGCTTTGCGCTTTTACCCGGTCTGTCAACTGGAACTTTTGAATAGTTTCCAAGGCAATTGGTTCAACAGGAGGAAGGTCAACAGTGGTACAACTCATATGTGCCTGATGCTTTGCAACCATCAAAGACAACAAACCAGCTGAGCCACCAATATCTGTCAATGTTTTATATTTTGAAAAATCAAAATTTTGTGCAAACGCCATAAAGTTGCCCATTTGTATTCCACTCATAGCATTAATAAACTCTCTTAATTTTTTCGGATCTTGGTAAATTAACCCAAAAAAATCTTGCCCTGCCTTTGCTTCGTTTTGAGGAAGTCCGGTAATCAATCCTTCTTCAAGATCGCCCCAAAATCCATATAATCTGTTATTCATCATCTCAAGAATGCCTCCAATATATGTTGGCTTATTTTTGTCCAGAAAGATGTCTGTATTAAGCGAATTGGAATAAACAGCTGTCGCCAACATTCCTTCACGATTAAGAAATCCAAATACACTTAATACGTCTAAAAAATCGTACAGGTGCCGGTCTGTGCAGTTTAAGTTTAAAAAAGTTTTGATGTCTTTCCCTGACATTCCCTTCTGTTCCGCTAATTTGGTAAACAATTGAAATTTTATTGCAGACAGTAAAATTTTTGATGCCCAGAAACCAGTTCCGATTTGCATAATGCTTGCTGGAGATGGTTGATTGCTTTTATTTTCCATTATTTTAGTTTTAAAGTTGTTTGTTTAAATTTCCGCTAGCGTCCGCGCATTTATGTTGTTGGGAAAATAGAATCCCTTAAGCTCGCTTGGCCGTAACTTATTTTTTTATGCGGCCAAATTACAAAAGATCGTTATGATTACTGTTGTTGAATGGCCATTGCTTTAGCCCAACTTGCGCAAAGCGGCATGTTAGATGCAAACATTCATGTGATATATATTCTTTGACGAAATAAGAAATATGAAGCAATACAGCCAAATAACAGTCCAGCAAACATATAATAAACAAAAGGTGCCGGATCGATCGGATAAATCACGTTTTTGTTGTCCTCAACCGAAATTAGGTTTTTGTCAATTCTAGTGAAATATGATTTAACTGCCTGTCGATGAATCCAAATTGCTATTAGAATAAAAATTAAAGTAGTCAACCCAGAACCTATTTTTTTAGACAACAAATTAATCGACGACAGTCGCCAGGTCAGCAATAGAAGAATAGGAATAAATGCCAGGGTCAGTGAAAACAATAAGGATGTCTTAATATTCCCTTTTAACTCTGTTATTTGAAATAAAACACCGTTGACATTTGGTTCCAGGAACTAAAAAAAATCTATAAACACAATTTGACCTAAAACAAAAAGGACAATTGCAGGAATTAGTGTTGAAATGAATATTTTTCCAGATTCACTCATAATTACGCTTGCAGCTAACGAAAAAGTAGTTGCGATGGCAGGATATTCATTGAACGTCCAGCCGGTACAAATGCCGATTAAAAATATTTTGCTGGAAGGTAATATTTGTCGCTTAATTATTAGCGTCGAGTCCCGAACTTAAGCTGAATAAAGTTATTGCTGCTGATTGCTTTTCCGTCCAGTCCTGCTTTTGCAAATACTTTTGGTGGCGGTAGTTGTTCTTCATAAGAATTTCTAAATCGCCATTCCAAAGTAAATCATCGTCAAAGCAATCGTATCAACAACTGCATGTGAAATAAAGGGATACCATAAATTTCCTTTGTAGCGCCATAGAAGAAATGTCCAAAACAAACCTCCGAGAGCGGAAGGAATAATACCAAAAATCCCTTGTTGCCAATGATATAAACCGAACAGAATACTTGTCAAAAGTCCGGCGAGCCAAAATGAATGTCTCGATTTGATAAACCATCCACGAATTGTTGTCTGAATAAACCCACGAAAAACTATTTCCTCGTAGAAGCCACCAATTATCCAGGCGGCAATAAGTGCGATAATTAAGTTTGATAATTTCTTTCTAATGAAGTCGTA
>VBAU01000363.1:464-4075 GCA_005883855.1 Bacteroidota bacterium | reverse complement strand
GGCATCATAGGTTATGGCAATATTGGATCACAGGTAAGCGTATTGGCGGAAGCGGTTGGCATGAAAGTGATATTTTATGACATTGAAACAAAACTTCCATTGGGCAATGCAGAGGACGCTAAATCGCTAAAAGATTTGTTGAAAAAAGCTGACGTCGTAACTCTGCATGTTCCCGAAACACCGCAAACGATAAATCTTATCAACAAAAGCAACTTAAAATTTTTCAAGAAAAATTCCATCCTGATCAATTACGCAAGGGGCGAGGTTGTTGACCTGGAGGCCCTGCGAATTGCCATGGAAAATGCACACATCAGCGGCGCTGCGATTGATGTGTATCCGTCGGAACCGGAAAAGAATGGCGACCGATTTCAAACCCCTTTGCAGCATATTCCAAATGTCATTCTCACTCCACATATTGGTGGATCAACCGAGGAAGCTCAGCAAAATATCGGTGAAGATGTGAGCGCAAAACTTTTTAATTATCTGGAAAAAGGAATTAGCAATGGCTCACACACCATACCGGTCTTATCATTACCGCCGCAGGAAGGTGCTCATCGAATACTGCATATCCATAATAACGTCCCTGGTGTTCTTTCAGAAATCAATACTCAACTCTCAAAAAATAATATCAATATTCTCGCGCAGTATTTAAAGACCAATGATGAAATTGGTTATGTGGTGCTTGACGTCGACAGAAAAATTTCTGGCCAGGCTTTTCAATTATTAAAAGAAGTAAAGCAAACAATTAAGGTAAGATTATTGTATTGATTCAGGACATTATCGTCTAGCAGCTCGCATATTTTATTACAGTATTTTCAAAATTTATTGAAAATTGTGTAAATTTGGGTTGTAAAAATTTTCATTATGAGAGTCGTAATTGTTGGTGCGGGCTTTGGTGGTTTAAAACTGGCAAGAGGGCTGAATAATAAAACGGGGTTCGAGGTCACGCTGGTGGATCGGTTGAACTATCACCAGTTTCAACCTTTACTGTATCAGGTGGCGACTGCCGGATTGGATGCAAGTAATATATCATTCCCGCTTCGTAAGGTTTTTCAAAAGAGCAAGAACGTAAGAATTCGCCTGGCCGAGGTGCGAGAAGTTTTCCCTGCCCAGCACAAAATCATTACGAACCACGAGGAGATCGACTACGATGTTTTGGTTTTGGCTACGGGCACCGAGACAAATTTTTTTGGCAATCAGCAACTGATCGAGTACGCCTTCCCAATGAAGTCAACGGTCGAAGCACTGCAGTTACGCTACAAACTTATTCGCAATTTTGAAGATGCCCTCCTGGTAAAAGATCCTAATGAGTTACAGAGATTGATGAATGTGGTGGTGGTAGGAGGAGGACCCACTGGTGTCGAGCTTTCCGGAGCTTTAGGCGAGATGAAACGTTATGTGTTGCCTAAAGACTATCCCGAGCTTGACTTCAACAAAATGAATATTTATTTGGTGGAGAGCGGGCCAAAGACCCTTGGAAACATGAGTCAAGAATCCGCCGGAGATTCTTTAAAATATTTAACGAGACTGGGAGTGAAGGTTCTTACCAATACGATTGTAAACACGTTCGATGGAAGCAATGTGCAATTGAAAGACGGAAGTACGATTCCAACAAAAACCGTAATCTGGGCAGCTGGAGTAACAGGATCTGTACCGCCGGGGATGGATAAGTCTTCAATTGTGCGCGGAAATCGATTGATCGTCGACAGGCAGGCAAGGCTCAAAGGTTTCAACAACATTTATGTAATCGGTGACCTGGCGTACATGGAAACGCCAAAATATCCCAAGGGACATCCACAGCTAGCTTCAGTGGCAATCCAACAGGCAAAATTGGTTGCAAAAAACTTACTCAAATTTCAGGGCAATCACAACAGCTTTGAGGAGTTCGAATATCGTGACAAAGGAACGATGGCGACCGTGGGACGGAATCTTGCTGTGGTAGATATTCCGATCCCGAAAGCTTTCGGGACAAAACTCCATTTTGGAGGATTCCTCGCCTGGTTCATCTGGATGAGCTTACATCTTATACTGATACTCGGAGTGAAAAATCGCTTTTTTGTTTTTAGTAATTGGGTATACAATTACTTTACCAATGATCAAAGCTTGCGACTAATCTTTCCCGAATTTTATAAGACGGCGAAAAAAGAACAAAAAGAATTAGTCGTTAACAAGTAAGATTTATTCTTTTAATCCCTGGCGAAAACAAGAATACGAAAAGAAGCAAAAGAAGCAGCTATTGACACTGCGACTACTTCGCCTCTCCAATCATCGTCTGGATCCAGCCTGTCGCAAAGCCTATAATAACAAGTACAATAAGAATTAAGAGAAATATAAGCCACGGCGAAATGCCGGCTCTTCTTCGAGGTGCTGCAATGGCTGAAGCTCTTCGACCTTCAAATCTTTTTGTCTCCACAGGTCTTAGATCTCGGGTTTTAATAAGCCGGCCAGCATACAATGACATAAAATTATCGGCTTCGGCTTGCGAGTTTACAACCTGCTCGGCTATAAAATCTTCCCTGTCACTGCGTACTTCAAAAGCTTGTAGTGCTACAGGGAACTCATCTCTTGTAAGTTCCATAGTCTTTTTCTATTGCTGAATAAAATTCCATGCCGATAATGGATCAGATTACGAAGAATCATTAACTCTTCAGGAATTTTTTAGCCCGTGAATGAAAAGCAGCGGTTTCATGTTCCCATCTTTCCTCAATAATCAGTTTTATTTCATTTTTGATTTCGGGGTATTGTTTTGAAAGGTTTTGCAGAATGGTAAGTGAAAACGCTTTTATCGCAACCGGTTCATCAGGAGATGAGAGATAACCAAAACAAATGTCCATGATCTCGCCATGAAATTTTTTTGGGATTTCAATGTGCTGAAGAAGTCTCACGGTATTTCTTTTTACCGCATCATGAATGCCCGGTTTGTGTAAATTTTTGACCAGTCTCGAAAGGTGCTTCGAAATAAACTGCGGATGATTGATTACGCAATAGCTGAGAGGCCAGGCGGCTCTTTGATTGACCCTGTATTCTGACGTCAAAAACAGGTTAAAAAGTTCGTCAAATTTTTTTTGAGACGTTCCAACCCAACGGACGATTCTATTGCAATTGGCTTTTGAATGTTCTGCCAGTATAATTGATCGCAGGTTCATAAAAAAAGAACGTGACTCGTGTCACCCTCTGGCAATAATTTTAATTGCGCCTGCCGAATAATCGAAGTAAGAACAGGAAAAGGTTAACGAAATCAAGATAAAGATTCAGGGCGCCAAGAATAGAAGCTTTCTTGACATCAGCAGTACCAGCATTTGCATATTGAATACCAGCACCGATATTTTTTAATTTTTGCACGTCGTAGGCCGTTAAGCCTGTAAAGATCATAACGCCAATGAAGCTGATGAGATAGTCCATCGTCGGACTTTGCATAAAAAAATTGATGAGCGACGCAACAATAATTCCGATCAGGCCCATGATCATGATTCGACCAAACTTGGTAAGATCTTGCTTCGTTGTGTAACCCATGAACGCCATGATCCCAAACATAGCCGATGCTGATAAAAAGCACGCCAGGACTGTGCCCGAAGTAAAATGGAGTAAGATGAGACTAAAACTGATGCCAT
>VBAU01000363.1:0-413 GCA_005883855.1 Bacteroidota bacterium | reverse complement strand
TAATCTTGAATACCCTAATGACATTAACAACACGAAACCAATAGGGGCCAGCAAAACAATAAAGCCTAGTGTATTTAAACCTGTTCCGTTGGCATTAAGCAAGTACTGTAGTAAATAATGATTGGTTGAAAACAGGTAAGCAACTAGCGCCGATATACCAAGGGCCATGAACATGTATGCGAATACATTGGCCATAAAATTCTTGACCTGCGCTTGTTCAACGGGTTGCACAAAGGATAGATCGGTTGAAATGCTCTGATGCTGACTTTGAAATTCCATAGTTCAATGATTTCAAGTAAATGTAGTCAGGAATTAGCAATCGTGCTAAGAGACAACTTGACCCCTTTTCTTATAATTTATATTATGTTAAGTCGCATCGGCGAAAGAAGTAAAAATTGCTCTCGCTGTGTTGG
>VBAU01000013.1:5461-17010 GCA_005883855.1 Bacteroidota bacterium | reverse complement strand
TCCGTCTTTACCTAGTGTAATGTCATTAAGAGCCGTGTCATCAGAGACAATACTGAGAACAACCTCACATTTCTCGCTAAGCTGTCTTACATTGTTACACATCACAGCACCTTTGTCGACAAGTGGCTGCGCCTTCAATGCTGTCCGGTTGTAGACAAAAAGTTGAGATCTTTTGTTCAAAATATTTTCTGCGATGGGTGAGCCAAGGTTACCTAGACCTATGAAACCGATGTTCATGATGTTATTTTTAATTTGGCCGGAAAAAAGAATGTATGATAAAGTTAATTATAAAGATTTCTGCGTAAGGCAACAGATGATCAGCTCGCGTTGAATTTATTCGATCCATCCCTCAGCACGCAAGTAGTCTTCTAGTACCCTGTCCTTTATAGATGTTGGAAGCATCCAGACATAGAGTCGCTCTCGCGTCCACCAAAGAGCTTGTGGATTACCTGGCCTTGCAAACGTATAGCGATACAACACCGCGCGTACATATCTTGGCGGTTTGCCAGGGAAGGGGTTGCTGGCAAATAAGCTCAAGGCTGCACGATCGTTATGAAGAAGTTTCCACGCAAGATTAAATGTCCAAGGATATTCTTCGGAAGATGACATGGCGGCAAACCACACCTGCCAATCTAGGCGTAATTGGTAAGGTGCAATTTGCGGCGGACGTCTGTCAAGCAACACGGGCTGACCTTTGTAGATGTACGGCTTCCAGTTGGATCTATCGCTTGTGTCTTCATCCATCGTTCCTTCAAAGACCAGGTTCAAACGCTCCTTTCCTACGCTCCCAAATGCGCCATATGTATTTACAAGATCGAATGGATCAAAGGAAGTATTCATGATTTGCCCGGGCGACAGGATGTTTGCAATCGGTCGGAAACTCAAGAATGCGATGACAGCAGTTACAACCCAGGCTGTCGTTAGCATAGGCTTCGATGGCTGGGCGCGAATCGCAGCATCCTCGGCTTTGCGCACGAGCATGCCAGGGAGAAGCCTTGACCAAAAGCCATCATCGAAGCAAGCGAGAGCAGGAACGATGGTGAGCCAGTTCAGGAAAGAAAGATTGCCGCTAAGGATGAGAACAACCTGGAGCAAAATAATTATAACGCCAGCAATATGTCGCGCAAGCCTCGGCCAAAATGCAAAAAATGGAGCGATCAATTCTGCAAGCCAATTGAACCAAACTCCAATCTTCAAAGCCGTGCGTGGTAGAAAATGAAACCAACGACTCAGCGGACCGGGAATGGGTTGCGTTTCGAAGTGATAATAAAGGGCAGTGCCATGACGCCAGATCTCGTCGCCGCGAAGCTTGATCAATCCTGCACCGATCATGATCCGGAAGATGAGCCATCGAAACAAAACAATGATGGGTAGGGGCGCTGGCCGTTTGGGAAATGGACGCATGTCTACCAACGGACAAAGAAAAATGGCAAGAAATCCTGTCTCTGTCAGTTGAATCTCCCAGCCGTAACCGTACCATTCCTGTCCTACGTGAACAAACGACATGTAAAGAAACCAAAGCACAGCGAGTAGGGGAGCGTTGGCAAATCCAGCCACTACGACGAGAGAAAGAAGAAATCCGATCCACGCGAAACTCAGAAGGGCAGCATCTGAATGCCATAACCAAAAAAGAGAAGGCAAGCGTACAAATCCTGCTCCTTCTGAACCAAGCGTAGCACTCACGCGCTTGAGATAAATTCCAACCGGCGTCAACCCATGCGAGCCGATCAAAGGAAGAATTTGATTTACGGCGACGACAAACGCAACTGCATAAACGATTCCGAGAAAGCGCAGGATCATGAATCGTGTGAGCCAGTAAGTTGGAGTTTTCCTGCCAGACACGTTTTCTTCCAAATGGTTATTGGGGTGGTACACTTGATCAATTTTTCGGCCATCCAAACTTATGCAAACCTAAGAGCAAACGATCATAACTGCATTGCACGCGGGCTTTAATACCATTGCCGCAAAGCATACCGAAAGCTAAATTGTAGAGCTTTTCCGCTTACCAAAAACATCTTTCATCGCCTTCTTAGCCGCATGGTATCCACACATGCCATGAGCGCCACCACCGGGAGGCGTAGATGACGAGCAGATATAAATTCCTTTTGCTGATGTTTTATACGGTGATAATCGCAAAGCAGGACGAGTGAACAATTGTCCCACATTCATCAGCCCGCCGTTGATATCGCCACCTACATAATTCACATTGTACTCCTCCATTTGTGCGCTGTTCATAGTGTGTCTCGCTACTATTACATCTCTAAAACCGGGAGCAAATCGCTCCACCTGCTTTTCAATTTTAGCCGTCATATCCAGAATTGAGCCATGAGGAACATGACAATAAGCCCATGCGGTGTGCTTTCCTGTGGGTGCTCGTGACGGATCAAATAAGCTCTGCTGCGCCAACAACACAAAAGGTTTTTCAGGGTGTTTTCCTTCTGACGTTAATTGTTCTGACGCGATGATCTCTTCAGCCGTATTTCCCAAGTGCAATGTTCCTGCCTGTCCGCAAGCTTCGACTGCAAAAGGTATGGGTTGATCCAGAGCCCAGTCAATTTTGAATACGCCCATTCCATATCGATATCGGCGCAACTGCCATTTGTAAATGGACGAAAACTTGTGTCCGGCAATTTGCAGCAGTTGTCGTGGTGTAACATCAAACAACACAAGTTGGGACGACGGCAATTGGCTTAACGACCGCACGTAAAAATCGGTTTCTATGGTGCCACCGAGCGAAGAAAAATAAGATCCCAACGCATCGGCGATTGCCTTTGACCCTCCCTTCGCCAGGGGCCACCCCACCGAATGACCGGCTGCCATCAATACCAGGGCAACAGCAGAAGTGGTTGCGTGCGATAAAGATTGCATCGCATGAGCTGCCATTCCCATCCACAATCCCTTTGCTGGTTTGGACACAAATCGTTTAGCGATATGTGTTGCTGATGTTAATGCATCGAAACCAAAGTGAGCCATCGCAAAAGGATGTTTCGGAAAATGTAATGGTGCCAGGATTTCTTCGGCGAGTCGTGGCCAATCCTTGACTATCGGTGTCATCAACTTCAGGTACGACTGTCGATCTTCTGTCAATGCTTGTGCAGTCACATCAAGGGAATGTTTAAAAAGCGCGGCGCTACGATCATCGAATGGATGAGCTAAAGGTATTGGCGGATTGATAAATTGTAACCCGTGCTGTTCGAGTGGAAGAGTCCTAAAAAATGGAGAACTCGCGGCCATGGGATGAATTGCGGAACACACGTCATGGACGTAACCAGGCAGTGTAAGTTCTTCAGAACGCAGGCCTCCGCCAATTGTTCTCTTTGCTTCGATTAGCAAAACAGAGAGGCCTGCCTGCTGCAAAGTAATCGCAGCGGCCAGGCCATTTGGTCCCGAGCCGACAACAATGGCATCATAGTCCTTTTTGCTTAAACTCATCTTTTTTGAAAGGCTGATTGCAAAAGTGCATGCAAAAAGCTATCCACAGAAGATCGACGTTAATGAAAATGTTTTTGAGGCCGGCCATCCAACGCGGATGATTAAATTGACCTGGCGATTTTCAACACTCGAGCCCAGGGACCGCCGTTATAAATTTCTTTTATCCCGTTCGCTTTCAAAAAGCCAATCACCTTTTCACTTTCTGAATCCGAATTTGAGCAAATGATAATTGGTTTGCGCATTTGGCGGATGCGTTGAAGATTTATACTGATTCTGTCAGTTGGAATGTTGATGGAATCGCGCACTTTTCCCTGGTCAAACTCACTCGCCGTGCGAACGTCAATAACGGTACCCCGTTTCAGCGCTTCTTTTATTTTTCCATTGCCGATTCCTAATATGGAGAGAATACTCATTAGGTGATAGTTGCTAGATGATAGTTGATAGTCGATAGTACCAGTCCAATTTTGTGATTAGGTATCATCTATCCACTATTATCTATCATCCAAAAAAAAATATTAAACTGCAATCGCTTTCGTCTTTCTTTCGCCGATCTGCTGCCGCCACATAGCAAAGTACAATCCTTTCTCATTAAGCAGACTTTCATGATTACCCGTTTCAACCACTTCACCTTTTTCCAAAACATAAATTCTGTCGGCGTGCATGATCGTGGAAAGACGGTGCGCAATGAGAATAGTAATTTGGTTTCCTTCGCTCGAAATCTCGCGAATTGTATCGGTGATGTCTTCTTCCGTCAATGAATCAAGTGCCGAAGTAGCTTCATCAAACAGTAGTAGTTTGGGCCTGCGGAGCAATGCCCTGGCAATTGAAACCCGCTGCTTTTCACCACCAGATAATTTTAGGCCACCTTCGCCAATGGTTGTCTCTAATCCCTTTTCAGCTCGGGCTAATAAATTTTGACAAGCTGCCCTGTTGAGAGCATCCATCAAATCCTCATCTGTGGCCGACGGATTCACAAACAACAGGTTTTCTTTAATAGTGCCGCTAAAGAGATTGGTATCTTGCGTAACAAAACCAATTTGATTACGTAGTTCATCAAACCTCAGCTCAGTTTCATCCAAGTTATTATAAAGAATCCTGCCTTCCTGCGGTCGATATAAACCCACCAATAATTTCATGAGTGTTGTCTTACCACTTCCACTGGGGCCGACAAAAGCAATCGTTTCGCCAACCTTCACATCAAAACTTATATTGCTGATGGCTTTTTGGGCAGCAGTCTGGTGTTGGAATGAAACGTTCTTAAAAGATAATGTCCTTATGTTCCCGAGGTGCTTGGGATAAACCGGCTCCATTTCCGGTTTCTTTTGCATCAGAGAGTGAAAATTATTCAGAGAGGCTTCCGCTTCCCTGTAGGAGAGAAGGATATTCCCAATTTCCTGCAATGGGCCAAAGACAAAAAAGGAAAATATCTGCATCGTTACTAACTGGCCGGCGTCCATCTTGTTTCTAAAGATCAGCCACATCAAAATAAACAAGATCACTTGTCTTAGTGTGTTTACGAATGTTCCCTGGATAAAACTAATACTCCGAATCCGCTTCACCTTTGTCAATTCAAGCCCCAGGATTTTGTAGGTGTTTTTGTTAAGACGGTCAACTTCCTGCCTGGTTAGCCCGAGGCTTTTTACCAATTCAATATTGCGCAACGATTCAGTAGTGGAGCCAGCAAGCGCCGTTGTTTGCCCCACTATATTTTTTTGAATGATCTTGATCTGCTTGCTGAGGATGTTTGTGAAATAGGTGAGCAACAAAATTCCAACCAGGTAGGCGAAGGGGACTCTCCAATTGATAAAAATCGCTGCATAGACAAAAACAAACAGTACGCCCACCAGTACCCCAAAAAGAATGTTGATGAAATTGATCATGAATTTTTCCACATCAGCGCGGACCTTGGTGAGTACTGAAAGAGTTTCGCCGCTTCGTTGATCTTCAAACTCGCTGTACGGCAACTTCATGGCGTGCTGCAAACCATCGGTAAAGACTTTTGCTCCAAATTTTTGGATAACGACATTGAGGAAGTAGTCCTGGAAGTTTTTTGCAATACGGCTCACCATTGCAACGGAAATGGATGCAATTACCAACCAAATAACGCCATAAAGCATTTTCCATTCGGTCTTGATGCCAGTACTTGTTTTTATTTCGTCCGGTATTTTCTTTTTGATGAAAAGAAAATCATGCCACGCGAAAGGATGAGTGAAGTGATATCCCGCGAGGTTTATGAGTTTTCCAAAGATAATTGGGTCAATTAACGAGAAACCCATGTTGATGGCGGCCAGTAACAGGACAAGAGCCACTAACCATTTATGCGGTTTCAGATAATGCAGTAATATTTTCATGAGTTACTTTCTTTGCCGAATAGCCAATGGTATGGTTTATCGCCAACAGCGCATTCTTATAACACACTATCTGGAAAAAGGTTATTTCGGCCAATCATTTACTATAAAAAAAACCTCAAATGGCGTACAAGTTCGTAAAAAAATGACAACTTAGCAGAGATGTATAAACCTTTGAACTGACCAGATGTCGAACATCTTAGTTGATCTTCATCGCACGGGGGGCAATTCGTACAATGGATTATACCATTTTTGTTACCAGCTGGGCAAGCATTTAGCTTCGGAAACTCCTGGTGATATGCACTTACATTTTTATGTACCCAAAAACCAAAGAAGTCTTTTTGGAAAAAATGTGCACTACGTTACTCAATACAGTCTTCATAAATATTTTCATCAACTAACCGGGCGTTTCGATATTTGGCATGTGGCTACGACGCTTTCCTGGTATAGACCCTACGGTAGCAAAACAGCTAATATTTATACCATCCATGATTTAAATTTTCTTTTTGAAGAAGAATATACCCAAGCGATAAAGACACGATACTTATCCCTGATACAGCAGCGAATTAACCGGGCCGATTACCTCACTTTTATTTCTGAGTTTGCGCGTCGGCAGGCAATGGAGCACTTGAACGTGGAAAGCAAACCTTACCGCATCATTTATAATGGATGTAATGTCCCTGAGCAAATTATTGCGCCGCCTGGGCATATCCCCGATAAGCCATTTTTATTTAGTATTGGGCAATTCCACTCTCGAAAGAATTTTCATGTGTTACCCGCCCTGTTGGTGGGCAACGACTATGAATTGATCATCGCCGGCATGAATGATTTCCCATACACTGCACGGGTAATCGAGCAGGCAAAAGAATTGGATGTAATGGACAGGGTGAAATTAATTGGCGCTATCAGTGAGCAAGAAAAGTTTTGGTATTACAAGAATTGCCTTGCCTTCGCGTTTCCAAGTGTTGGTGAAGGATTTGGTCTCCCGGTGTTAGAAGCTATGTACTTCGGGAAGCCCGTTTTTTTATCCAGGCACACCAGCTTGCCAGAAGTGGGTGGCGACCTCGCTTACTATTTTGATGATTTTGACCCGCGATGTATGAAGGCTGTTTTCGAGAATGGGATGCATCATTATGAATGCAAGCGTCCGCAGGAAAAAATTATTCAACGAGCGAAGAGTTTTAACTGGAAGAATGCAGCTGATGAGTACCTGGAAGTGTATAGAAAATTTTTAGATAAATAGATACCACTTTGTTTACTCATGCCCAAAGCCGTTTCAAAACAATTCAAGCCTTCCAGAACCAATCCTTTTTATTTTATTCGAAGGAGCTTGTATGAAAAGATCAAACAGCTGGCCCCTCAATTACAGGGTCGCTTGCTCGATTTTGGCTGCGGAAGTAAACCTTACCAATCTTTATTTGTCAATGCCAGCGAATACATTGGACTCGATTACGAGAGCGAAGGGCATTCCCATGCGAATGAAAATATCGACGTGGTCTACGATGGGAAAAAAATTCCGTTCGATAATGAGCATTTTGACTCTGTCTTCAGCAGTGAAGTGTTCGAACATATTTTTAATCTCGAAGAAATCATTCCTGAAATAGGAAGGGTAATGAAAAAACAGGGAAAAATTCTAATCACGTGTCCTTTCGTCTGGAATGAACATGAAGTACCCATTGACTTTGCGCGGTACACGCAGTTTGCTTTGAAACATTTGCTTGAAAAGAACGGATTCGAAGTTTTGATCCAGGATAAATCCGGAGATTTTACGATGGCAGTGTATCAAATGCGAATGGTATATTTTAATCAACATTTTATTCCGTCATTTCCCTTATTAGGGAGGATGAAATTTTTTCGCACTAACGTGCCCCCCCTGATCAATCCAATGTTAAACCTGTGGTTTTCTTTCTGGCACAGGGTTTTGCCAAAGCGGCAGGATCTATATTTGAATAATATTGTTTTAGCTAAGAAGTTGTAGCTAATGAAGAAAATTGTTGTCACAACATGTTCCGCCAATCATTTAGCACAGGCCAAGTCACTTGGAGATTCTTTGTTGTCATTTAATCCTGACTACAAACTAGTCATTGGGCTCGTTGATAAATTAGAAAACAGGGTTGAACCTGGTTTTTATTATCCTCATGACCTTGTTGAGGTGGAAGCATTGGACATTCCCGAATTTGCAGAAATGCATCGCCGGTACACTACCCTGGAGTTGAACTGCGCGCTCAAGTGTTTTTTTCTCCATTATACTTTCGAAAGCTATAAGCCGGACATATTGTTCTTTCTTGACAGCGACATTTTGGTTTTTGATTCTTTCAAATTTCTTGAACAACAATTTGCGGAAAACTCAATTCTCATCACGCCACACATTACTGAACCTTATCCGAGTGACAAGCAACGACCCCAGGAAAAAGAAATTTTGAAGACTGGCATTTTCAATGGTGGCTTTTTGGGATTAAGGAATGATGAAAATAGCGGGGCCCTGCTAGATTGGTGGAAACCAAGGATGGTAGATCAATGTTATGAAAGACCAAAGGAAGGTTTAAATGTAGATCAGAAATGGTTAGAATTCGTTCCATTCTACTTTCAAAGGGTGAAAGTGATCCTGCATGCAGGCTGTAATGTGGCTTATTGGAACCTGCATGAAAGAGAAATCCGGAAACAGGGGAGTAAATATTTCGTCAACAATGAACCTCTCATTTTTTTTCATTACAGTGGATACTCGGTAAAAAATCCCGATCGAATTTCCCGGCACCAGGATAGAATAAGGTTTGAAGGGAATACTGAGCTAAAGGAGTTGTTCGAGTTTTATCATCGCACACTTACAGCCAACCATCATGAAAAAATGCTTTCTTTAAAATGTTACTATCAAAAACAATCAAAGAACCCTCTTAAGAAATTGTTTGAATAGAGAGAAACCCAATCGACGGTACATTTTTAAAGTGCAAAAAGTTATCCTGCCCAGCCTTCCCTGTCCAGGCTTCTGTACTGAATGGCTTCAGCTAAATGTTCCGGTTTGATGTCTTCACTTTCAGAAAGGTCGGCAATGGTGCGCGACACTTTCAGTATCCTGTCATAAGCCCTGGCGGAAAGATTTAATCTTTCCATGGCCGTTTTCAAAAGATTTTGTCCCACGGTATTAATGACGCAAATTTCCTTGAGCTTTTTGCTGCTCATTTGTGCATTGCAGTAAATTCCGGGATTGTCCGTATATCGTTTTGCCTGGATCTCTCGCGCCTTTATGACCCTGTCGCGAATGACTGAGGAAGCTTCATGTGATTTACCGGATGACAGCTCACGAAATGCAACGGGTGTAACTTCTACGTGCAGATCGATACGATCAAGCAAGGGTCCCGAGATTTTGTTTAAATATTTCTGCACCGCGCCCGGGGGGCAGGTACATTCTTTCTCGGGATGATTATAGAAACCACATGGACACGGATTCATGGAAGCCACCAGCATGAATGATGCGGGAAAATCAATCGCTATTTTTGCTCTTGAAATCGTTACCCTTCTTTCTTCCATAGGCTGGCGCATCACTTCTAAAGCGGTTCTCTTGAACTCGGGCAGTTCATCTAAAAATAGTACACCGTTATGCGCTAATGAAATTTCGCCGGGTTGCGGATTACCCCCGCCTCCAACCAATGCTACATCGCTAATCGTATGATGAGGGGATCGAAACGGTCGTCTGCAAACCAACGTGGAATTTTCGGGAAGCTTGCCTGCCACAGAATGAATCTTTGTTGTTTCGAGCGCCTCTTGTAGCGTCAGTGGTGGAAGAATTGTTGGCAATCTTTTCGCCAGCATCGTCTTTCCTGCACCCGGTGGACCGATCAAAATCGCGTTGTGTCCTCCAGCCGCTGCGATCTCGAGCGCCCGCTTTATGTTTTCCTGGCCTTTTACTTCGCAAAAATCGATATCATATTCGGATTGAGAATTGAAAAATTCTTCTCGTGTATTTATTACAACTGGCTTTAGACCTTCCTCTTCGTTCTCAAAAAAATCAATCACCTCTTTTATGTGCGAAACGCCATACACGTCAAGATTGTTTACCATTCCTGCTTCGCGCTCGTTTATCTTTGGAACAATTAACCCTTTAACGCCTTCCTTTCTCGCCTGTATAGCAATCGGTAAGGCTCCTTTGATGGGTCTTACCTCGCCATCAAGACTCAATTCGCCCATGATCACGTATCTCTCAATGGCTCGCTTATTCACCAATTGCTCGGAAGCAGCAAGAATGCCGACAGCAATCGGAAGATCGAATGCGGTCCCGCTTTTTTTGATGTCCGCCGGCGCAAGATTTACCACTACCCGAGTTCGCGGCATCATGTATCCATTAGATTTGATTGTGCTCTCAACTCTTTGTAAACTTTCCTTCACGGCATTGTCCGGCAAACCCACCAGGACCATGCCTGTGTTGGTCGCCATCCAGTTCACTTCTATGGTAATGGATATGGCTTCGACTCCATACACTGCACTACCAAAAGTCTTGACTAACATTGAATGAATGTAGCAAATGTTTTGAGAAGGGGTGAGTTGAAATACAAATTAAAAATGGGAAAAAACGGGACGTCATTTTACTTCTTCGAAGAGTAAAGAAGTATTTGGATCAAGATAGATTTTTTTAACGGCTACACCGGTTGGAAGGGAAAAAGTTTCATTCCGTTTTGAGACACTCAACGTTTTGGTTACAGACTTGTCGGTCTCTAATTGTATTTCTAATGGGAATTGGAAGATGGTTTTCTGTTGCTGAGCAACTTGAATAGAAACCGTCTTATCATTTTTGTTATAATTCCATTCTATCTTTAACTGGGGAATGCCTGGAGTGTACAACCATTGCTTAAAAAATCCCTGCAGATCTTTGCCGGTTATCTCATCGGCTACCCTTTCAAGATCCTCAGTGTCCGCGTTTTTTCCTTTATACCGATCGTAGTAAGTGCGAATAAAGATTTGAAATGTGGAATCCCCCATTTGTTTGCGAAGCATATGCAATATCCAGCCGCCCTTTTCATAGCTGTTTGGATTCAACAGTGTCATTAAAGAGGAAATAGAATCGACAACAGTCCGGCCTGAGCCTTTCACAAAATCGATCACTTTTCTTCTTTCTTCTTTTAATCGATTGTTCATACTGTCACGCCCGAACTTTGATTCCAAATAAACATCCGCCATGTAAGTAGCAAAACCTTCACTGAGCCACAAGTGAGAAAATTTTTTTTCGGTTGCCATGTCCCCAAACCATTGATGAGCGATTTCATGAGCCATTAAGTCTTCGATGGATCTGTCTTCCTCAGCTGATTCCTCGTGATAAAAAATGGCACTGGCATTTTCCATCCCCCCAAAAATTGTTTTGGATTGGACATTTGCAAGCTTGTTGTATGGATAGGCGCCAATGTAGTTTGAAAAAAACTTTACAATAGCAGGAGCCACGGAATAATTTCTAAAACCACTGATGCTGTCTTGGGGATATACCCACGCAGACACCGGTATGTCGGCGGGGCTATCTTCAAATTGCTTTACAGCGAATTTTGCCACGCCGATCACCATGATCTTAGTTGGAAGAGCAACGTCTTCTATCCAATGAGTGAGTTTTTTATGATCAACTAAAAGTTTCTCTTCTTCCAATTTTCCATTGGAAACCACACGGTATTGTGAAGGTGCTGTAACGACAAACTCAAATGTGGCTTTATCATCCGGTTCATCTTTGCATGGGATCCAGTTGTGCGCACGATTTGGCCAGTTGTCGGAAAAGAAGGTTCTGTCTCCATACTT